>NZ_CAURDT010000006.1:0-63704 GCF_963524015.1 uncultured Parvimonas sp.
CTACTGGAAAAGAACAAACAGTAACTATTACTGATAAGATTCCAGAACATACAACATTTGTTTCTGCAGATAATGATGGTGTATATAAAGATGGAACAATTACTTGGACTAAAGAAAAAGTAGCTGATGGTGAAACATTTGAAGTTACTTTCAAAGTAAAAGTAAAAGCTGATGTAAATGGTGAAAAGATTCTTAACAAAGCAAATGTAGTTGATGGAAATAATGATTATGATACAAATGAAACAACAAATCCAACACCTACAAAACCAGTAAAAGATGTTTTTGATAGTAAAGATGATAAGACAAGTATTGATGGTAATGAAGTAAAAGCAGGCCAAGAATTACTTTACAAAATCACTTACAAGAATACTACTGGAAAAGAACAAAAAGTAACAATAACTGATAAGATTCCAGAACATACAACATTTGTTTCTGCGGATAATGATGGTGTATATAAAGATGGAACAATTACTTGGACTAAAGAAAAAGTAGCTGATAGAGAAGTATTCGAAGTTACATTTAAAGTAAAAGTAAATGATAATGTAAATGGCGAAAAGATTCTTAACAAAGCAAATGTAGTTGATGGAAGTAACAACTTTGATACAAACGAAACAACAAATCCAACACCTACAAAGCCAGTAAAAGATGTTTTTGCTCCTAGTGATAACAAAACTAGCATCGATGGTAATGAAGTAAAAGCAGGCCAAGAACTACTTTACAAGATTACTTACAAGAATACTACTGGAAAAGACCAAAAAATAACAATAACTGATAAGATTCCAGAACATACAACTTATGTAGAAGGTTCAGCAGATAATAACGGAAGTTTCAAGGATGGAACAATTACTTGGACTAAGGAAAAAGTAGCGGATGGAGAAACATTTGAAGTTACTTTCAAAGTTAAAGTAAATGATGATGTAAATGGCGAAAAGATTCTTAACAAGGCAAATGTAGTTGATGGAAATAACAACTTTGATACAAATGAAACAACAAATCCAACACCTACAAAGCCAGTAAAGGATGTATTTGAACCACAAAATGATCGTGTAAGTATTGATGGACAAGTAGTTAAGGCAGGACAAGAATTACTTTATAAAGTTACTTATACAAATACTACAGGAAAAGACCAAAAAGTTGTAATAAAGGATAGAATTCCAGAACATACAACTTATGTAGAAAATTCAGCAGATAATAACGGAATTTACAAAGATGGAGAAATCACTTGGACAAAAGAAAAAGTAGCTAATGGAGAAACATTCGAAGTTACTTTCAAAGTAAAAGTAGATGAAAATGTAAATGGCGAAAAGATAGTAAACAAAGCAAATGTAGTAGATGGAAGTAATAACTTTGATACAAACGAAACAACAAATCCAACACCATTAAGACCAAGACTACAAGTACCAAAGACAGGATATGGAGTAAATACAGGATTATATACAGTATTACTAGGATTATCAGCTGGGGCACTTGGAGGAATGAAGATCAGATATAGAAGAAAGAGAAAGAAATAGTTTCTTAAAAGTTAATATTTGATAAAAAGAAAGAAAAGATTGGGAATTAAAACTCCAATCTTTTTTTGTATAATAATCAATAAAATTTTTTTATTTAAAAAAGAATAATTTGTGGAAGTTTTAAGATTATCAATCGATTTGCTGTCTAAATTTAAATTGACATTGAAGTAAAAATGATGTAAAATAATTATGAATACAAGTTTT
The DNA here is from genome assembly GCF_963524015.1 of uncultured Parvimonas sp. NCBI lineage: Bacteria > Bacillati > Bacillota > Tissierellia > Tissierellales > Peptoniphilaceae > Parvimonas > uncultured Parvimonas sp. Next base: position 1,716 of record NZ_CAURDT010000006.1, read on the forward strand.
TAAAATTTAGTTTTTCTGTACTAGCAATTTTTTTATTATTAATTTTGTTTATACAGAGAGTTTTAAAAATTGTGATATGAAAAAAGAGGTGAATAAAGTGAGTGTGAACACTTTTAAAGGTGGAAAGCATATCCACGACTTTAAAGAGTTGACTAATTCGAAGCCGATAAATTTTGGTTTTGTACCTAAGATAGTAACCATACCTCTATCACAACACTCAGGTGCACCCGCTACTTGTTTGGTTAGCAAGAATGATTTAGTAAAAGTTGGACAAAAAATTGGTGAAGCTTCAGCTTTTATTTCTGCAAATGTTCATTCAAGTGTTAGTGGAAAAGTTAAATCTATTGATGAGATTATGACTGCAACAGGTGTTATGTGTCAAGGAGTAACTATCGAAAATGATGGTTTAGACGAATTGGGATATGAAGAAAAGAATTTAACAATTGATGAAGTAAGCGCGACAGACATAATAGACGCCATAAAAGAAGCCGGAATTGTCGGACTTGGAGGTGCAGGATTTCCTACTCATGTTAAGTTAACTGCTAGAGAAGGACAAGTTACAGACTACATAATAATAAACTGCGCTGAATGTGAGCCATATTTAACAAGTGATCAACTTATGATGGAATTATATCCTGAAAAAGTTGTTATGGGACTTTTATTAGCAATGAAAGCAATGGGGGCCAAAAAAGGTATATTAGGTATTGAGGATAATAAGCCACTTGCTATTGATAAGTTAAAAGAAGCATCAAAATCTTATCCTGAGATAACAGTAAGTGTTGTAAAGACTAAATATCCTCAAGGTGATCAAAAAAGACTTATCCAAGCTACAACCGGAATAGTTGTACCTTCAGGAGCTTCTACTTCTGCGGTTGGGATAAGAGTAATAAATGCTAATACTGCGATTGCTATTAATGATGCTGTTTTACATGGGAAACCTCTATATGAAAAGTTGGTTACTATGACAGGACATGCACTAAAAGATCCACAAAATGTTATGGTTAGAGTAGGATCAAAAGTTTCTGATATTGTAGAATTTATTGGAGGATATGAAAGTGAACCTGGAAAAATTATTTCAGGTGGACCAATGATGGGTGAAACTCAATATACTCCTAATGTAACTACAGGTAAACCTATGGGTGGACTACTTTTTATGACTCAGGAAGAAAGCGCTCCTAAAGCTGTAAGTCCTTGCATAAGATGTGGTAGATGTGTTGATATTTGCCCTGTATACTTACAGCCTTTGTATTTACAGCTATATACTTTGAAGCATAGAGTTGAAGAAGCTGAAAAATTACATTTAATGGATTGTATTGAATGTGGATCCTGTTCATATATTTGTCCGTCAAATAGACCTTTAGTTGAAACTATTAGACTTGGAAAAGCTGAAGTTAGAAAACAAGGTAAAGGAAAGAGAGAATAAGGAGGGTACTATGGACGAAAAAGATTTAAAAGTTGAAGTCCCTTCTGAATTGGAAAAGGGAACAGATATAGATACAAAAGAAACTGAAGTCATAACTGAAAATGTTGAAGAAGTAAAAGAAGTTGAAGGTGAAAATATTGAAACAGCTTCAACTACTGAAGAAACAAAATCAGAAAGACCTGTAAGAGAAAGAAGAGAAAGAACTTCAAGAGAACCTAGAGAGAGGACAGAACGTCCTGCAAGGGAAAGAAGATCAAGAGTTGCATCTGATGATGTATCAACAAGTTCTGAAACTGTAGAAAATTCAGAATCATGTGAAGAAGCGAAGGCAGAAAGACCTGCAAGAGAAAGACGTGAAAGAACTCCAAGAGAACCTAGGGAGAGGGCAGAACGTCCTGCAAGAGAAAGAAGAGAGAGATCTGCTGAAGCTGGAGATTCTTCAGAAGAAAGGCCTACAAGGGAAAGAAGAGAAAGACCCGCAAGAGGAGGACGTAACGAAGAACCACAAATGAGATTATTTGTTGGATCATCTCCTCATTTAAGAAGTGAAGCAACAGTAAGTACTGTTATGAGAGATGTTGTTATAGCTTTGATACCAACATTACTTGCTGGAATTTATTTCTTTGGGTTAAGAGCATTATTAGTTACATTAGTATCTGTAGTTTTTGCAGTAGGTTCTGAATATATTTACGAAAAATTAACACATAGACCTATTACTATAAAAGATTATTCAGCAGTAATTACCGGAATGCTTTTAGCTTTCAATGTGCCATCTACAATTCCTTATTGGATGGTTGCACTTGGAAGTATGTTCGCTATTATAATCGTTAAACAATTATACGGTGGACTGGGAATGAACTTTATGAACCCTGCGCTTGCTGCAAGAGCTGCATTAATGGCGTCATTCCCAACAGCAATGGCAAATTATGCTGCACCTAATACAACAATTTCAAATTTAATAAATTCATCAACTTACTCTTCACTAGATGCTACAACTTTTGCAACACCTTTATCAAAGGGAACTCAAGTTAATTTTCTTGAAGCATTTATTGGTGTTAGAGGAGGTTGTATCGGTGAAGTTTCAACTATATGCTTATTGATTGGAGCTGGATATTTGTTATATAGAGGAGTTATTCAACTTAGAATTCCACTAGTATTTATATCCACAACAGCAGTTGTTTTAGCTCTTACAGGAACAGCTATAGCTGATTTGCCAGTTCAACTTTTAATGGGTGGACTTATATTAGGGGCATTCTTTATGGCTACTGATTATGTATCAGCTCCCGTTAATAGAAAAGCTCAAATATTTTTCGCTATGGGTTGTGGTATAATTACCGCACTTATAAGAAACTTTGGTAATTTACCTGAAGGTGTAAGTTATTCTATTCTATTTATGAATATCTTAACACCACTTTTGGAAAAATATTGTGTCCCTAAAGTTTTTGGAGAAGGGAGAGTTAAAAAGTAATGAAAGAAACTATTAAATTGACAGTCAGATTGTTTATAATTACTGCAATTGCAGGTTTCGTCCTTGCGTTTGCAAATAGTTTTACTTCTCCGGTTATTAAAGCAAGAGAAAAGGCTCAATATGAGGCAGCTTTGAAGGAAGTTTTTTCTGATGCAGATAAGTTTGAAACTTTAGAAGAAGAAAAACTTAATACAATAAAAACAAAGATAAAAAATATAGAAAAAATAGAAGTTGCGAAGAAATCAGATAAAACTGTGGGATATGTTTTTAAAACATTAGGAAAAAATGGTTATGGTGGAGACATTTCAATGCTTATGGCTGTAAATACCGAAAGTCAAACTATAGTTGGGTTTAAAGTTTTAAAACATAGTGAAACACCTGGACTTGGAAGTAGAGTAACGACTGATGAATATGCAAAAAGTGTTGTCGGAAACAAAGTTACTGAACATCTAGTAAAAAATTTACATCCAGATGCAGATAATGATATTCAAGCAATAACAGGAACAACAATAAGTGTTAATGCAGTTTTAAATGGATTAAATGCCGCAATAGATGCATTACAAGAACTTGCAAAGTAGGAGGGACAATATGAAATTAAAAAAGATTTTCTTTGATGGTATATTTTCAAACAACCCTGTACTTGTTCAACTTGTTGGTATGTGTTCCGTTTTAGCGGTAACAACAAGTGTTGTAAATGCGATAGGTATGGGTTCATCAGTAATATTTGTAGTAACTTGTTCAAATATTGTAATTTCGAGCCTTAGAAAATTTATTCCAGATAAAGTGAGAATTCCTGCTTATGTAGTAATTATAGCTACATTCGTAACATTGGTACAAATGTTCTTATCAGCTTACATACCTGCACTTTATGATAGTTTGGGACTTTTTATACCACTTATAGTAGTAAACTGTTTAATCTTAGCAAGAGCAGAATCTTTTGCATCAAAAAATTCAGTTTTTTCATCAATGATAGACGGAGTAGGACAAGGAATTGGATTTACTTGTGCATTGATTGTACTAGCAAGTGTTCGTGAAGTTTTAGGTAATGGAACTTGGCTAGGATTTCCAATTCTTGGAAAAAATTATGTAAGTATTGGTGTTATCACACAAGCTCCAGGAGCTTTCATTATTCTTGGACTTTTGGTAGCAGGATTTAATATGTTAAGTAAAAAAGTTAATGCTAAAAAAGAAGGAGGTAACTAATGGGTACAATATTAAAAATTTTAGTTGCATCAATTTTAGTAAATAACTATGTTTTAGGACAATTTTTAGGAATTTGTCCACTGATTGGTGTATCAAATAAAGTTGAAACTGCATTTGGTATGGGTATGGCAGTTACATTTGTAATTACAATTTCAAGTGCTGTAACATGGGTAATTCAAAAAACATTATTGGATACTTTAGGACTTGAATATTTACAAACAATCGTATTTATACTTGTAATAGCAACTTTAGTACAATTTGTTGAAATGGTACTTAAAAAAATGAGTCCAAATCTTTATAATGCTTTGGGAGTTTTCCTACCACTTATAACAACAAACTGTGTAGTTTTAGGTGTTGCAATTACAAATATACAAAAAGAATATAATTTGTTAGAAACAATATTTAATGGTTTAGGAGCATCTCTAGGCTTTTTATTAGCCATTGTTTGCTTGGCTTCTATAAGAGAAAAATTGGAAGTAACAGAAGTTCCTAAAAATCTTGAAGGAGTTCCTCTTACATTAATTACCATTGGACTTATGTCTTTAGCATTTTATGGATTTGCGGGATTAGTATAGAGGTGAGATTATGAATGATATAATGATACCAGTTTTGTTACTTAGTATTTTAGGTATTGTATTTGCATTGATACTTGGATTTGCATCAAAAGTATTTTTTGTAAAAGTAGATGAAAAAGTTATACAAGTCAGAAATGAATTACCTGGGGCAAACTGTGGTGCTTGTGGATTTCCAGGTTGTGATGGTCTTGCAAAAGCCATTGCGGAAGGAACTGCAGGAATAAATGCTTGTCCTGTTGGTGGAGCTGACTTAGTTGCAAGACTTGCAAAACTTTTAGGAACTGAAGCTGGCGAAGTTCAAAGAATGGTAGCTTGTGTAATGTGTCAAGGTGATAAAGACTTTGCAAAAGAAAAATACATATATACTGGCATTAGAGATTGTAGAGTAAACAACTCAATGCAAGGTGGAAGTAAGACTTGTGCTTATGGATGTTTAGGCTGTGGTACTTGTCAAGATGTTTGTGGATTCAATGCAATAGATATGATAAATGGGATTGCAGTTGTAAATAAAGAAAATTGTACAGCTTGTAATAAGTGTATAGAAATTTGTCCAAAGAACCTAATTGATTTAGTTCCTTACGAACAAACAGTTATGGTAAAATGTAAGAGTTTTGCAGCTGGGAATGTTGTTAAAAATGCTTGTAAAGTTGGATGTATTGGTTGTAAAATGTGTGCAAGAGTATATCCTGAAGCATTTGTTATCGAAAACAATTTGGCTGTTCTAAATTACAAACATGGTTTAGATGAAGATTTACTTTTACAAGCAGCGGATAAATGTCCTACAAATGCAATTCATCCAGGACTAATAAAGAAAATGGCTGAAAAAGTAAATGAAGTAGCATAACTTAAGAGCGAAGAAAATTCGCTCTTTTTTTATGCATCCTTTTAATATAATTTTTTTATAAAAAAACTTGACTTGAAAACATTTCCATATTATAATATCTTTAAGGTATTAATTTATCTATTTTACAATATGTTAGGGGGAATTAGATATGAAATCATATTCTACAGAAAAGATTAGAAATCTTGCGTTAGTCGGACATAGTGCCAGTGGTAAGACTTCAGTTTGTGAAGCTTTACTTTATAAAACAGGCAATTTGAAAAGACTTGGTAAGATTGAGGACGGAAATACCGTAACTGACTTTGATAAAGAAGAAATTTCAAGAGGAGTTTCTATTTCAACTGCTATTGCACCAGTTGAATGGAGAGACTTTAAGATAAATTTAATTGACACTCCGGGGTATTTTGATTTTAGTGGAGAAGTTTATAGTTCTCTAAGGGCATCTGAAGCTGCTTTGGTTGTTTTAGATGCACAAAATGGTATAGAAGTAGGAGCTGAAAAGGTCTTAAAATATACTGAAAGTATTGAATTACCAAGAATCATTTTTGTAAATAAAATGGATAAAGAAAATGTAAACTTTGCGAAAGTAGTTAGTGATTTACACATAGCTTTTGGTAAAAAAGTTATTCCATTTACACTTGCTTTAGGCGAAGGGGAAAATTTTAAAGGTATTATTGACGTTTTAAATAAAAAAGCTTATGAATATGATGGATTTGAAAGAAAAGAAGTTGAAATTCCTGAAATAAGAATTGAAGAAGTAAATCATGTTTATGACACAATAGTGGAAGTTGTAGCAGAAACAGATGATGAACTTATGGAAAAATTTTTCGATGGAGAAGAATTTAGTCATGAAGAATTTATGAAGGGTGTTACAAGTGCATTATTAAATGGTTCTGCTGTTCCTTTGATTTGTGGTTCTGCTACAACAGGAGCCGGAATTGATATGTTACTTGATGTTATCACTGATTATATGCCTGCTCCAAATGATGAAAGAGCAAAAAGAGGCTTTAGAAATGAAGATGATAATGTTAGAAAAATTGATGTTAATGAACCTTTCTCAGCAGTTGTTTTTAAAACTGTTGTTGACCCATTTGTTGGAAGAATTTCAATTTTCAAAGTGATGAGTGGTAAGATTACTAAAGATACTGAAATTTTTAATTCAACTAAAGATGAATTAGATAAGGCTGCTGGACTTTTCTTCTTAAGAGGAAAAACTCAAATAGAAACATCAGAAATTATTGCAGGGGATATTGGAGCTGTTTCAAAACTTAATCTAACTGAAACAGGAGATACTATTTGTGATAAAGTAAATAAAACTCTTTATAAGAAGATTAAGTATCCTAAACCAAATCTTTATTTTGCAATTGAACCTAAATCAAAAAATGATGAAGATAAGATTTCCCAAGCTCTTCATAAATTACATGAAGAAGATCCAAGTTTTGTTTCTGAAAGAAATGCAGAAACAAAACAACATTTAATCGGTGGACAAGGAAATGTTCAACTTCAAATTGTTTTAGATAAACTAAAAAATGTTTATGGTGTAGAAACAAATATTGTTCCTTTAAGAATTGCATATAGAGAAACTATTAAAGGAAAGTCTGATGTTCAAGGAAAACATAAAAAGCAATCTGGTGGTGCAGGTCAATACGGGGATGTATTTATGAGATTTGAACCAACTACAGAAGAGTTTGAATTTGCTGAAGAAGTTTTTGGAGGAGCTGTTCCTAGAAATTACTTCCCAGCTGTTGAAAAAGGTATCAGAGATAGTCTTGAAAAAGGAATTTTAGCGGGATATCCTGTTGTAAATGTTAAGGCAACTCTTTATGATGGTTCATATCATCCAGTTGACTCTAACGAAATGGCATTTAAAATTGCTGCATCTCTAGCATTTAAAAAAGGTATGGAACAAGCTAATCCTGTTTTACTTGAACCTATAATGAAAGTTGAAGTTAGAATTCCAGAAAGCTATATGGGTGATGTAATGGGTGACTTGAATAAGAGAAGAGGAAAAGTTTTAGGTATGGAAATGCTTGAAGATGGAACTCAACTTGTTATTGGAGAAGCACCACATTCAGAGCTTTTTGAATATGCTATAGATTTAAGATCAATGACTCAAGCAAGAGGAGACTTTACTATGGAATTTGATAGATATGAAGAAGTCCCTGCAAATATTGCTGAAAAGATTATGGAAGAATCAAAAGCAGAAAAATAGATAAGTAGATAATTATAAAATCCACCCTTCTACGATATAACACATTATATAAGGGTGGATTTTTTTACATATGAAGAACTAAAGGAGAGAGTATATGCGTAATGAAAGATTACCTGCAGAGGAAAGAAAATGGCAGATAAGATATGCTGCTAAAAATGTATTTCTTAGTAAGGGATTTCATAACACAACTATGGAAGATGTCATTGCCGAGAGCAAAATGAGTAAAGGCGGAGTTTATAGATATTATAAAAGTACTTCTGATATGCTCTATGACCTAATGGAAGATGGTTGTGAATATAGGTACAATATAGTAGATAATTTTTTGACTATAAATAAAAATTTGGATAAATATGATGCTGTTGCAGAAATGATTACAGAAAAAATTCTAGATGATAATGAACTTTCTAAGGTTTATGTTATGTTTCTTCAAGAAAAGCAATACGATGACAATTTAGAAAAATTATTCTTGAAATTGAAAGAAGAGACTTTCATTGAGTTAAAAAAACTCTATGAAAAATTTGGATTTTCTTTTAATTATTATGAATATGATTTTTTAACAGACTTTATGAACAGTCTAATTTTAGGAAGAGAAGTATTAACTGCAAAAAATTCATTTTCTAAGAACAGAGTGGTTCTTAAAAATTTTATTTATGATTATCTAAAAAATTTAGAAGAGTAGTATAACAGCTCTTTTTTCATTGACATAAAAAATTATTTGGTTTATAATTTGTTTTAATTGAATTTAAATTTTAAATAAGTGAGATAATTATGAGAGATATTGAAGTTAATAATAATGATTCCGGACAAAGAATTGATAGATTTTTAAAAAAATATTTGAATAATGCGAGTACTTCTATGATTCAAAAATTTTTGAGAACAAAAAAGATAAAAGTTAATAGAAAAAAAGTTGATTCAAGTTATATATTAGCCTTAAATGATGTAATTAATATTTTTATTTATGAGGAAGAACTTGAAAAGCTGATTGTTTCAAAGTCAAAGAAATATTCATATTCAAAAAAGCTTGATATTGTTTATGAAGATGAAAATATTATTGTTATGAATAAACCTAAAAATTTATTGTCTCATGCATCTTCTAAAGAAGATTATGGAAATAATTTAGTGGATTTTATGATAGGATATTTGCTTGAAAAGGGTGATTATAATCCAAGAGCTGAAAAGACTTTTGTTCCTGCGATTATTAATAGATTGGATAGAAATACTTCAGGTCTTGTTGTAGGAGCTAAAAATTCTAAAGCCCTTAGAGAGTTAAATAAAATAAAGGAAAAATCTATTGAAAAGTATTATAAAACCATAGTAAGCGGAAAGGTCAAAAAAAATTTTGTAATTAATGAAAAGCTTGAAAAAGATGAAGAAAAAAACAAATCCTCAATTTCTAGAAATGGGAAAGAATCTATAACAGAAGTTTATGTAGAACAAAATAATGATGATTTTAGTCTGCTTAAAATAAAGCTTATTACTGGAAGAACACACCAGATTAGAAGTCATTTAAGTAGTAAGGGATTTTGTATTATTGGTGATATTAAATATGGAAATGCAAAAGTTAATAAGTTTTTTAGAGATAATTTTGATTTAAGAAGTCAATTTTTACATGCGGAAACGATGATTTTTAAAAATATTACTGGAGATTTAAGTTATCTTAACAATAAAGAATTTTTTGCTCCAATGGATAATCTTTATAAAAATATAATTCGAAAAATATTTTGATAAAAAGTTATATAGCTTTTGTGCTGGGTATATTTTCCTTACAGAACATTATAGGAGAGTATTATGAAAATTATAATTGATGAAAAAGCAAAAAAATTTTTGAATAGCAAAAATAACAGTGTTATAACTGTTGATGTTAAAGGTTGTAGTTCCTGAAGTGGTACTGTTTTTAAACCAATGGCTTCATTAGGTAGACCTTTAGATGTAGAAAAATACACATTAGAAAATGTAGATGGAATTGATGTGTATCTTATGAATGGAATTAAAGCAGTTAATGATACTGTTAATGTTTCAACTATGAGTTTTCTTTTTATGGAAAATTTAGTAGTTAATGGAATAATTGTTTAAAAGGCTGTTAATTCAGCCTTTTTTGTTAGGAGTGATTTTTATTAAAGTTGTTGTAAATAATAAAGCTGTGAAACTTTTAAAAGAAAATCAAAGAGATATAATTGTTGAGCTTAAAGGTTGGAGCAACTGAAATTGCCCAACGGAATTAAAACCGTCGGTTTCGATTGGTATACCAAAAAATACTAATGCTTTTGACTTTTTTGAAGTTGATGAATATAATGTATATGTAAGTAGAAAAATTCCAAAAGATGCATTTATTGAAATTTCTTCTGGAAATTTTTACGGTTTGGAATATTTAATAGCAATTATAAAATAACTTTTAGAGGTTAAAGATTATGAATCATAAAATTAAAAAATATTGGGAAAAATTTTGTAAGGAAAAAAATATTCCTATAGGTACAAAATATGAAGCGTGGAGTTTTGGAAACACAAAAGAAATGGCTGATGAATTAGCTGATTTAGTAAATAGTGGAATTAAAACTGCCACAACTGGAGCTTACGATCTTTTCGAAGAAGATGAAGAAATTCCAAAGGTTGGTGAATACAATATTATTTTAGATGGGTCAGGAGAGCCCAAATGTATTACAATAACAAGAGAGGTATATATTTTAGAATATAATTTAATATCATTTAATCATGCTTGGCTTGAAGGTGAAGGTGATAGAAGTTATGAGTATTGGAAAAAAGTTCACGATGAATATTTTACTGAAGAATTTAAAAACTCGGGGAAAGAATTTTATGAACAAGCTCCTATGGTATGTGAAGTATTTGAAAAAGTGTATTAATTATTGAAAACAGTAAATTAAAAGTTTTACTGTTTTTTTTGTTGCCTTTCTTATGATTATTATGTAAATTCAACTTTAATAATTTTACATTAATAGAATAGTAAGATAATTGAATTATCAATCTAAGCTAGTTTGTCACTTGAAAATAATTGTAAAATATGATAAAATATGTGAATAAGTAGCAGTAAAATTATTGTTAGGAGGAAATTTTATGTGCGGTATTGTTGGATATATTGGCAGTTCAAATGCCATTGATATAATTTTAAATGGACTAGAAACTTTAGAATATAGAGGATATGATTCATCAGGAATTGCATTCTTAGATAATAATAAGATAGATGTTGTTAAAACTGTTGGAAGAATTAGTAATTTAAGAGAAAAATTAGAAAGTGAATATAAAAATAAGATTTCAAATATTGGAGTTGGGCATACAAGATGGGCTACACATGGAGTTCCGTCAAATGAAAATTCACATCCACATTTGAGTATGAATTCAAAGTTTGCAGTTGTTCATAATGGAATAATTGAAAATTATTTACTTTTGAAAGAAGAACTTTTAAAGAAGAATTTTGTTTTTAAGTCTGAAACTGATACTGAAGTTATTCCACAATTATTGGAAGATTTGGATGATGGAGATTTCTTAAGCACTGTTTTCAAGATGAGAAATAAGGTTAAGGGAAGTTATGCCTTTGGTATTTTAAGACAAGATACTAATGAACTTATCGGAACAAGAAAAGAAAGTCCATTAATTGTAGGTATTGGAGATGGCGAATTTTATATTGCTTCAGATGTTATTGCAGTTTTAAAATATACAAGAGATGTTATTTATCTTGAAAATGGAGATTTAATTCATTTTAAAGATGGAAAATATACAATTTATGATGAAAAAAATAATGTTGTAAAAAGAGAGATTAAACATATTGATTGGTCCATTGAATCAGCTACTAAGGACGGATATGATCATTTTATGTTAAAAGAAATTTACGAACAACCAAAAGTAATTGAAGAAACTTTCCGTAGAAGATTAAATGAAAATGATAAATTAATCTTAGATGGAATGGAAAGTTTATTAGAAGGAAATTTGAAAAAGTTCAATAAATGTTATGTTGTTGCATGTGGTACAGCATACCATTCAGGTCTTGTAAGTAGAGAAATTTTAGAAAAGGCTTTGAGATTTCCGGTAATTGTTGATGTTGCTTCCGAATTTAGATATTCAGACAGAATGATTGATGATAAAACTTTAGTTATAATAATCAGTCAATCAGGAGAAACTGCTGATACTTTAGCTGCTCTTAGAGAAGCTAAAGCAAAAGGAGCAACTATCTTGAGTGTTACAAATGTTGTAGGTTCTTCAATAGCTAGGGAATCTGACAATGTATTCTATACTTGGGCAGGTCCTGAAATTGCTGTTGCAAGTACTAAAGGATATACAACACAAGTTACAGCTCTTTATATGATTGCTTTGAAATTTGCTGAAATTTTAGGAACAATTTCTGACGATGAATATAAGAATATAATTAATCATTTAAAGGAATTGCCTAGTAAGATAGAATTATTATTAAAAGATACAGAAATTTACAAAAAAATTGCATTAGAATTAAAGGATAAGACTACTTGTTTCTATCTAGGAAGAGGTCTTGACTACTATACTGCTATGGAAAGTGCATTGAAATTAAAAGAAATTTCATATATTTACACTGAAAGCTTTGCAGCCGGAGAGTTAAAGCATGGAACTATTGCATTGATTGAGGACGGTACACCTGTTTTTGTGATTGCGACTCAAGAAAGATTATATGAAAAAATTATTTCAAATGTAAAAGAAGTTAAAGCTAGAGGAGCTAAAGTTTTTGAAATAACTCATTTAGATAACAATCTTGATGTTTCTGATGAAAGAATATTAATTCCAGGTACTATAGAAATTTTAATGCCTATAATTTCGATTGTTGCAAGTCAACTTATTGCTTATTATGCATCATTAGCAAAGGGAAATGATGTTGATAAGCCAAGAAATTTAGCAAAATCTGTTACGGTTGAATAGATTTAAAGGGACTGGGAAGTCCCTTTTTTAAATAAAGGAGAAAATTATGTATAAGTTAATAGCGCTTGATATGGATGGCACTACTTTTAACGAAAATCATGAAATATCTGATGAAGTTAAAGACAGCTTATTTTATGCGATGAACAAAGGTGTTAAAATCGCTTTTATTTCAGGTAGAGAAGAGTTTACAGTTAAAGAAATTTTAAAAAGTTTAAGTTTAGATACTTACTATGGGGCTTTAAATGGTAGTTTGATTTCAACAACTTATAGTGAGGTTCCAAAATTCGTAAAGAGTTTAGAAAAAAAGTATATTTTTGATGTTTTAGATATTATTGAAAATAACGGTTTTTCACCTATTATTTTCTTAAAGGACTTTATTTTTACAAAAGATTCAAAAGATGAATATGTTGAAATTATTTCAAAATTTATAAATCCAAAAATAGCTAGAGTTAAAGATGTAAAACAATATATTAAAGATAATAAATTGAAAGAAAAAGTTTTGAAAATAGGAATATGTCAAGAATATGATGTATTAAAAGAATTGGACGATAAATTTACCAATACCATAAAGAATGAATACACTATTTCTTTTTCTCTTCCATTTTTTCTTGAGTTAATGGCAAAAGATACGGATAAAGGCTCTTGCTTAAAGGAAATATGCAGGCTTAACAATATAGATATATCAGAAACTATTGCAATGGGCGATGGAGAAAATGATATACCTATGTTAAATATTTGTGGACTTTCTGTTGCAATGGGAAATGCAATGGAAAATGTTAAGAAAAATGTTGATTATATAACTGATACGAATAAAAATGACGGGGTTGCAAAAGCCATAAGAAAATTTGTTTAGAGGAAATTATGGAAAAGAATTTTGTTGAAAAAATCAAAAATGTGGAAAGTTTTGTAAATGAAGTTATTTTAAATGCAATTAAAAATAATGCTTCAGATATACATTTTGAACCTAGAGAAGACAATTTTTATATAAGATACAGAATAGATGGAGAGCTAATTGACATTTATCAAATAAATAGTTTTAATGCTCCCATCATCATTTCTCGTATAAAAATTATTTCAAAAATGGATATTACAATTAAGAGAATGCCACAAGATGGAAGACTGGATTTTGATTTTAATGGAAATTTAGTTGACATTAGAGTTGCATCAGTTCCTGTAATTTTGGGTGAAAAAATTGTAATGAGAATTTTAAATGCAGGAAATTTTAAAATAGATATAGAAAATCTAGGATTATACGATGAAGAAAGACGATTAATTGAAAATATAATAAAAAGTCCAAATGGAGTTCTAATTATAAGTGGTCCTACGGGAAGTGGAAAGTCATCTACATTGTATTCATTTGTAAAAAAATTACAAAATGAAAATATCAACATAATTACTTTGGAAGATCCGGTTGAAGTTAGAATTAGTGGAATAAATCAAATAAATATAAATTCGGCTTTGGGACTTGACTTTGCGACAGGTCTTAGGGCGATGTTAAGACAAGATTTTGAAGTTGGTTTAGTTGGAGAGATGAGAGATAGGGAAACTGCAAACATTGCTCTAAGAGCAGGAATAACAGGGCATCTTATCTTTACGACTTTGCATACTGCAGACACGGTTTCGGCAATAATAAGACTTTTGAATTTAGGAATAGAAAATTATGTTATTTCTTCGGGTGTAATAGCAATTCTATCTCAAAGACTTGTTCGAAAACTTTGCCCAAAATGTAAAATTAAAAGAGATTTAACAAATTTTGAAAAAGAGATTTTTAAGAAAAATAATCTTGAAATACCCGAATATATCTATGAAAAATGTGGTTGTGAACATTGCAATAGAGGATATATTGGTAGAACTTTAATTTTGGAATCTTTAATTTTAGATGATGAAATAAAAGAAATAATAAATGGAAATTGTAATAGTGTAAGACTTTATGAATATTTTAAGAAAAACGGAAATGAAAGTTTATATAAAAATGGATTAAGAAAAATTGCAGATGGAATAACGAGTTTTGAGGAAGTAAATAAAATTTTATTTTCATTAGGAGAATTTTAAAATGAGCTTTAAAGAAAAAGTTTTTAATATTTTGAATATGGAAATTGGAAATAAACACAACTTATTAGATTTAAGTATTTCTTTAAAAGAAGCAGGACTTCTTTTAAAATCAAATATTAATACTGCAGAAACTATAAACTTGCTTTCAAAAACTTCACCAAATAAAAATTTAAAGAAAATTTTTTCAGAAGTTTATGAAAATTTATTGCAGGGACATGATTTGTATAACTCCTTTTTAAAAGTTAATAAATTTGACAATTTATTTTTATCTTTGATAAAGTCGGGGGAAAGTTCGGAAAGACTGTCTGAAGTTTTTCTATATCTATCTTTGTACTATGAAAAAAAGTATAAACTTAAACAAAAACTTATAAGTTTATTAACTTATCCTTTTATTTTATTGTCGGTTACAGTTATAGTTTTAATTTTTCTTTTGAATAATGTTATACCGACATTCTTGGATATTTTTGAAGATAGTAATATTGAATTACCTGCTATTACAAAGTTTTTAGTTAAAAGCATTGATTTTGTTAAATATAATTATCTTTATATTATTTTAGGAATCTTGGTTTTTATCCTATTTCTAAAACTAATTTTAAAAAAATATAAAGTTAGAAGATTTTTTGGAAAATTACTATTTAAAATTCCATATATAAAATCACATTATCAAAACTATATAACTTCGGTAATTGCCAAAAACTTTACTATCTTGCTTAATGGAAATATAAATATAGTTGATAGCTTAGAGATAATAAAAAATTCTACTAGAAATGTATTTATACAAGAACATTTGGAAAAGGCGATTTTAGAAATAAAAAGTGGTAATTTAATTTCAAAGTCTTTAAATGATGATTTGATTTTTAATCCCGCTTTTATAAATATGCTTGCAATAGGGGAAAGTAGTGAAAATTTAGTTGAAATACTAGAGAGTGCAACGGAATACTATGATTCAAAAATAAATTATTCAGTTGATAAAATATTACAGTATTTACAACCTTTAATTATAGTTTTAATCTCCTTATTTGTAGCATTCATTGTATTTGCAATAGCTATTCCAATTTTTGATTTATCAAATGGAATAAGTATAGAATAATTATTTTAATGGAGGTAATATATGAGAGCATTACTTGTAATTGATTTACAGAAAGGGATAATAAGTCAAAGAGATTGTAGTAATGAAATAGATAAAATTAGGTGGTTGATTGAGGATTTTAAATGTAAGAATATGCCAATTATTTTTACAAAACATCTTGATGAAAATGTTGAAAGCCCTTTATACAAAAATTGTGAAGGTATTGAAATAATAGATAATTTGGATATAAATGCAAAATATATAGTTGAGAAAAGTAAGCCAGACTCATTTTTCAATACTAATCTTGAAAAAATTTTAAAAAATGAAGGCATCACAGAATTGGTTATTTGTGGCTTTAATACTGAATATTGTTGTTTGTTTACGTCTATAGTTGCTGCTGATAAAAATTTTAAGGTCTATTTTATAGAAGATGCAACTGGAACGGTTTGTGATGAAAATACTTATGAAATGCCTGGATTAGATATTCAAGATTTTATAGGGTCAATACTAAATTGGTCAAATATGGTAAATGTTTTGTATTTAGATGAATATAAAGAAGAATTTATTTAATAAATTTTCAATAAATAAGAACCCCACCCTTCCACGATTATTCACATCGGGTGGGTAGCCGGGAACCTCGTTGTTTCACAATAAAAAGCAAGTTATTTTAAAACTAACTTGCTTTTTTGTTCCATAATTTAGTATTAGTCTTCTATATCAAGTTCATATGTTACTTTATATTTTTTGTTATAATCTGAATCATCATTATGTTCAAATTTAATCTTTATTTTTTTACTGTCATTAGTTAAGCCATAACATTCTTGTCCAGTTGTTTTTGAACCGATTGGAGTAGGTGATACCTTTTTTTCTACATTCAATGGATATGTATCTGCATTTTCCCCTTTTTCATCAACAACTAAAGCTGGTCTTATATATAAATCTTGTCCTTTACCTTTATAGCCTAAATTTTCATAGGAGTAAATTATATAAACAACTTTAGCGGGCTTTTTAGTTGTAAATCTATTTCTTTCAGTTGTAGTTTTTACGCTATTAATTTTTAATTTGAACTTTCCTTTTACTTCCCAAGTATCGTCTTTGCTTTTTAATACTAAAGGTGAGTTATTAAGATCAGTTTTTGAAATAGCATAAGTTACTTCATCATCAGTAAAACCACCAGTAGTTTCTTTTTCTTCTGTTAAGTATGATTTTAAATCTTTTTCTGTAAGTTCTGTTCCTTTTTCTTCAGCTTGTTTCTTATAATTTTTTGCTGCATTAAGTGCATTTTGATTATAGTTAAAATCATAAACTTTTATCATTTCAGCTACTTCTTCATCTTTTAATTCTTGAAGTTTTAATTTTTTAGTCAATATTTTTTTTGAATCCATTTCAACTTCATTGCCTAATTTACTTTTGATTTGTTCGATTTTTTCTTGACTTAATCCTTCTTTTTTAGCTTCTTGTTTTCCACAACCTACGACAAGTAAACCTGTTAAGAATAAAGCAATTAATTTCTTTTTCATAAATTTTCATCTCCTTTTACCTTTTATAATGTATAAATTAACATACAAATATAAATTCTATTATCTATTATAAACAAATATAAATTTTTTTCAATACCTTCATAATAAAATAACCTAAAAAAGCAGGCTTGTTTTACATTAATTTATATAGTTTTTTAGTTCATATAACTTTATTATTAAGAATTTATATATAAATATGAAAATAATGTAAAATATTATATATAATTAAGTTCAGTATAATTCTTGAAAATTATTAACATAAGTTGTATAATTTAATTAACGACGAAAACGTCTTTAAGGTATATAATTATTTAAAATATAATTTTTAAGGCTTGTTATTAATAATAAATATCGATAAGAAAATAAATAATTTTTTTGTCGACACTAAATTTTATAATCTTTTTTATATTTAAGTACTTTAGTTATTCACATTTCTTTTTTATTATGATACAATATATATGAGAAAATTTTGGAGGAAATGTGTTGAGTAGAGAAAAAATATATGTAAAAAACCATTATAGATATGATGCAATATTTGTATTTTCTATTTTAGCGATGTCTGTCAGCTTTCTTTTTGACAGTCCTAAAGAAATTTTATACGGATATATTAATATTTTAAAATCTCCAAGTCACTTACTTACTGATTACATGGCGGTAGGAGGAATAGGAGCAACATTTTTAAATGCTGGTCTTCTTATGTTACTTGCATCTTTTGTATTGTGGAAAAGACAGCAGTTGTTGACAGGTCCTATTATAGCAGCACTTTTTACGCTTTTTGGTTTTTCTCTTTTTGGAAAAAATCTATTTAATACAATTCCAATAACTTTTGGAGTTTACCTTTATGGTAAAATCGAAGGTTTAAAATTTAATACATTGACAATGAATAGTCTGTTTGGAACAGCACTCGGTCCTGTTGTAAGTTATTTATGTTTTGGAATAGGGCTTCCGTTTTTTAAAGGATTACTTATTTCTTATGCAATTGGGATTTTTATTGGAATGATTATTCCTGCACTCTCTGCATCATTTTTACGTTTCCATCAGGGTTACAGCCTATATAATATTGGTTTTACATGTGGAGTTATTGGTCTTTTCATTCAAGGGGTTTTTAAATCTTTTAATTTAGAAGTAAAAAATGTAAATGTTGTAAGTGATGGAAATTTACGAATTGCAATTATAATGTATATATTTTTTACTATAGTTTTTGTTTTAGGATTTTATCTAAATGGATTTAGTTTTAAAAATTTAGGAAATTTATTAAAGAATAGTGGTAGGGCTCCATCTGATTTTGGGAATATTTATGGTAGAGGTGTCAGCATGATTAATATGGCTGCACTTGGAATTATATATACTACTTATGTGTTAATTATGAACCAACCTTTAAACGGACCAGTTCTTGGTGGTATATTTACCATTTTTGGTTTTGGAATATTCGGTAAACATATTAGAAATGTATTACCTATTCTTGTAGGAACATTAATTGCGTACTTTTTAAATATTTATAATCCACATAGTGTTTCTGCAACAGTTACTATTTTATTTGCAACAAATTTAGCTCCAGTTGCTGGAGAGTATGGTTTTATAGCTGGAGTATTTGCAGGCTTCTGCCATGTATCAATTGTTTCTAGTGTTGGAGTCTTGCATGGAGGCTTAAACCTTTATAACAATGGCTTTTCAGGAGGCTTTGTAGCAGCAACATTAGTTCCAATTTTTGAGTCAATTAGAAATTCGAGATTTTTTTATAATAAAGGAGAGGAATAATTTTGAATACAATAAAAAATGAAGAAAATTGTGCTAAGTTAATAGTTAGTGGACTTGTTCATTATTATTTTAGTAAAAGAGTTCAAAATTTAAAAATAGATTTTAAAATAGAAAAAGATTCTCTAAGAGTTATTGCTGAGGGAAATGTAAAAATAAAGCCAAAAGATTTAGAAGAATTAAATAGAATTTCGAATTCTGCAAGACTTCCTGAGTTTGAAAATTATTATGATAATTTAATAGGATTAGGAAGCAATTCAAGTGACATATCAAATATAGATGCATTAGGCTCTATGGTTGATGAAGCTATAGTTTCTTATTCCGATGATGGTCTTTTGACTATTTTATTAGTTAGAAATTTCTAGCCTTTAGTATTTGGTGAATTGTACATATTAGTTTATTGTCTTGCTCTATGGGGTATTACAATTATGCTAAATAAAACTACTATAAGGAGTAACATATATGAAAATATTAGAGGTAAAGGATCTTCATGTTAATGTTGGAGATAAAGAAATTTTAAAAGGTATAGATTTAGATATTTTTGAAGGAAAGGTTCATGTTATTATGGGACCTAATGGTGCAGGAAAATCTACTCTTACTAATTCAATTATGGCTCATCCAAACTATGAAGTTACAAAAGGCGACATATTTTTCAAGGGCGAAAACATAAATGAATTAAGAGCTGATGAAAGAGCAAAACTTGGAATGTTTATGTCTTTTCAAAATCCTGAAGAAGTACCTGGAGTTACTGTTTCTAATTTTATTAGAGCTGCAAGAATGTCAATAACAGGAGAAAAAGAAAGTGTTGTTGAGTTTCAAAAAGAGCTTGAAGAAAAAATGGAAAGTTTAACAATGGATACTTCCTATGCTCAAAGATATTTGAATGTTGGTTTTTCAGGTGGTGAAAAGAAAAAGACAGAGATTTTACAAATGGTAATGTTAAATCCTACATTTGTAATGTTGGATGAAACAGATTCAGGTCTTGACATTGACGCTGTTAGAATTGTTTCAGAAAATGTTGAAAAATTTAAAAATGAAAATAAATCAATTTTAATCATAACTCATCATAGAGCAATATTATCAAGAATTAAACCGGATTATGTTCATGTTTTATATGATGGTAAAATTGTTAAAACATCAGATGCTTCTTTGATTGATAAAATTCAAAAAGAAGGTTATTTATGGATTGAACAAGAGGTGTAGTTATGGCATCAGAAAGAAAAAAAACACAAGTAGAAGAAATGGACAGAGGTGTCTATGATATAAAAAACGAGGTAAGATACTCTTCAAAAACAGAGAAAGGCTTAACTCGTGATATTGTTAAACAAATTTCTAAGGAGAAAAATGAACCAAATTGGATGTTAGATTTAAGACTTAAAGCTTTGGAAGTTTTTGAAAAGTCTAAAAATCCAAATTGGGGACCTGATTTATCTCCTGTTGATATAAATGAAATTACAACTTATATCAGTCCGGATGCGAAAATGAGTGGAGATTGGAATGAATTACCTGAAGATATTAAGGGTACATTTGATGCTCTTGGAATTCCGGAAGCTGAATATAAGAGAGAACTTTCAGGGGTTGGAGCTCAATATGACAGTGAAGTTGTTTATCATAGCTTAACTGAAAAAATGAAAAATCAAGGTGTAATCTACACTGATTTTGAAACTGCCGTAAGAGAATATCCTGATATAATAAAAGAATATTTTATGACTTGCATAAAGCCTGAAGATCATAGATATGCTGCATTACATTATGCAGTTTGGAGTGGTGGCTCCTTTGTTTATGTTCCAAAGGGAGTTAATGTAAGTATTCCACTACAATCATATTTCAGACTTAATGCACCGGGTGCGGGACAATTTGAACATACTTTAATTATCATTGAGGAAGGAGCTTATTGTCATTTTATCGAAGGCTGTTCAGCTCCAAAATATAATGTTTTAAATGTTCATGCTGGAGCGGTTGAACTTTTTGTAAAGAAAAATGCAACTTTAAGATATTCTACAATTGAAAACTGGTCAAGAAATATGTATAACTTAAATACAAAAAGAGCAATTGTTGATGAAAATGGAACTATTGAATGGGTTTCTGGATCCTTTGGCTCAAAGGTAAGTTTACTATATCCGATGAGTGTATTGAGAGGAGAAGGAGCAAAGAGTGAATTTACAGGAATCACTTTTGCAGGTAAAGATCAGTACTTAGATACAGGAGCAAAAGTTATTCATGCTGCTCCAAGAACAAGCTCATCAATAAATTCAAAATCCATATCAAAGGGTAATGGAGTTGCTATTTACAGAGGACTTGTAAGTGTAAAACCAAATTGTCCAGGTTGTAAATCAACTGTAACTTGTGAATCTTTGATGTTGGATCAAGAATCTCAATCAGATACAATCCCTGTAATAGATATTCAAACATCAGATATTGACTTAGGTCATGAAGCAAAAATTGGTAGAATTGACGATGATGTAATTTTCTATCTAATGAGTCGTGGTATTCCTGAAGAAGAGGCAAAAGCCATGATTGTTAGAGGTTTTGCTGAACCGATTGCAAAGGAATTACCTTTGGAATATGCTGTTGAAATGAATGCTTTGATTAATCTAGAACTTGAAGGAACTATTGGTTAGGGGGTGTCTGTATGAGAGGAAATTTTATACCAAGTAATACTTGGAATGCAACAAGAGTTAATAATACAGAAGTACTATTACCTAATTTAAATCCAAAAGAGTATTCTTTAATTAAGAGTGAAAGCAAAAATCTTATTTTTTCTTATGAAAAATTTTCTTTTTCAGATGAGATAACTGAAAAATTAAAAGAGTTTACAAATCTTAAAATGGATTTTATTTCAACAAAAGAAAATTGTTTAAATCAAGTTGTTTCGTTAGAATTAAATGAAGAAAATAATCAATTAGTTGATATTATAAAAATAAGAGCAGAAAAAAATTCAACTTTAAACTTGACTTTGGACTATTTTTCAGATGAAAATATTAAAGGTTTTAGACATTCTATTATAGAAGTTGAAGCGGAAGAAAACAGTGATGTAAAAATTTATATTTCTCAAAGATTTTCTTTAGATGTTTTGAGTATTCAAAGCGTTTATTACAAAGTTAAAGAAAATGCAAATGTTGAATTTGTTCAAGTCGATTTAGGAGGCAGAGAAAATTATGTTTCCTATATAGGAGATCTCGTTGATAACAATTCAAATGTCAACGTAAATTCTATTTATTTCGGCAAAAACGAACAAAAATTAGATTTTAATTATGTGGCAACTCAAAGAGGACGTGCTACAAATTATGATTTGGCGATTAAGGGAGCATTAGCGGACAAAGCTCAAAAGACTTGTAGAGTAACTATTGACTTTAAGCGTGGATCATCTACTTCTAAAGGTTCTGAACAAGAATATGTAACATTACTTTCAGATGATATAAGAAATGTTGCAGTTCCTATTTTACTTTGTACTGAAGATGATGTTGAAGGACTTCATGCAGCAAGTGCAGGTAAAATTGATGAAAACATATTATTCTACATTATGAGCCGTGGTTTTAGCGAATCAGAAGCAAAGAGATTGATTTTAGAATCAAAATTTGCCGAAACTATTGATTTAATAGAAAATGAAGAAATAAGAAAGAGAGTTTATACAACTTTATCCAAAAAACTTTCGGAGGTATAATATGACTAAAACTATTCTTGATATTAGAAGAGATTTTCCATATTTGAACGAAGAAAAAGTTGGAAAAAAAGTTATATATTTAGATAATGCAGCTACAAGCCAAAAGCCACAAGCTGTTATTGATACTATAACAAATTACTATTCTTATCAAAATGGAAGTCCACATAGAGGCAGTCATTACTTAAGTATGTCTGCAACAGAAATTTATGAGGGAACAAGAAAAAAAGTTAAGAATTTTCTTAATGCAAAGAGAACTACTGAAATAATTTTTACAAAAAATGCTAGTGAGGCACTTAATTTAGTTGCCTATTGTTATCTTAACAAATTAGAAAAAGATGATGAAATAATGCTTAGTATTATGGAGCATCATAGTAATTTATGTACTTGGCAATTTTTAAAAGAAAAAACAGGTGCTAAACTTAACTATATTTACCTTGATGACAATTTCCAATTGGATATGAAATCTTTTGAAGAAAAAATTTCCGATAAAGTAAAATTGGTATGTATAACTGCTGCATCAAATGTAGTAGCCACAATGCCTGACATCAAAAAAGTTATTGAAATCGCTCATAAAAACGGAGCAAAAGTTTTAGTTGATGCATCACAAATAGTTGCACATAAAAAACTGGATGTTCAGGATTTAGATGTTGATTTCTTAGCCTTTTCAGGACATAAAATGTTAAGTGCAATGGGCGTTGGTGTACTTTATGGAAAATTTGACCTCTTAAAAGAAATGAATCCTTTCCTTTATGGAGGAGACATGATTGAATATGTTTATGAGGATTATTCAACATATCTTTTACCGGCAGGTCGTTTTGAAGCGGGAACGCAAAATGTAGGAGCAGTTGCTTCACTTGGTTCTGCTATTGACTACCTAGAAGAATTGGGATTTGATTATATAGAAAAATTGGAAAGAGAACTTATGAATTTTGCTTTTGAAGAAATGAAAAAGCTAGATTTCATAAAGACTTATACTACAAAGGACAAAAACAGATGCCCTGTAATAGCTTTTAATGTAAAAGATGCTCATCCTCATGATGTATCTTCAATACTAGATAGCTTTGGAATTGCAATAAGAAGTGGTCATCATTGTGCAGAGCCTTTGCATAGATATTTGAATGAAAATGCAACTTGTAGAGTAAGTTTTTCTTTCTATAACACTAAAGAAGAAGTAGAATATTTCATTGAGAAATTAAAAGAAGTAAGGAGAATATTACATCTTGGACATTAGAGAAATTTATACTGAGATAATAACAGAAGAAAGTAGAAATACAAAAAATAAAAGATATTTGGAACATCCGACTCACGAAGAAAAAGGTCATAACCCAAGTTGTGGAGATGAAATTACATTACAATTAGATATTGAAGATGGTATAATCAAAGATGCCTCATATGTTGGAGTAGGTTGTGCAATCTCCCAAGCTTCAACATCTCTTATGATTGATTTAATTAAGGGAAAGACTTTAGACGAAGCAAAGGAACTTTGTGAAACATTTTTGGCAATGATTACAGAAGGTCTTGAGGGCGATGAGCTTAAAAAACTTAAGGATGCTGTAGCTCTTCAAAATATTTCTACAATGCCTGCAAGAGTTAAATGCGCTGTTCTTGCTTGGCATACATTAAAAAATATACTTGAAGCTAATTAAATATGGTCGTAGCTCTTTTGAGTTGCGACTTTTTGAATAGGAGGGTATATGAGGATATTTTTTATATTATATTTGCTTTTAGACGGTTTGTTATACAACTATAAATTATTGATTTCTATAATTTTTATAATGAATTTAATATCTTTTACAATATTTTATATTGATAAAAGAAAAGCTATAAAAGGCAAGAATAGAATTTCAGAGAATAGCTTATTGTTATCAGCTTTTTTGTTCGGCTCTATTGGTGCTTTTCTATCCATGCAAATATTTAGACATAAAACTAAAAAGCTAAAATTTAGAATTTTAGTTCCGCTATTTTTTGTAGTTAAAGTTTTGATTTTATATTATTTATATAAATATATGTTTTAGGTGATGTTATGAAAAATATTAGATTTTCTACAGAAAGATTGAATATAGCAGATATGCAGTTTTTCGATTGTGATTACGCAGCGAAAGAATGGGGAAATGAAATATCCGGAAAATATATGTGTGATCCATTTTACAAAAATGGAGAAGAACTTAGAGATATATTGAAAGATGAGTTGGAAAATTCGGAAAAATGGACTGACGATTTCTATTTTTCAGTTTTTAAAAAAGAAAATGATGAAATAATAGGAACTGCTTGTGCTTTTGAAGTTGAAAAGAGTAAGAAAATATGGGGCATAGGATATTCGATAAAGCTAACTGAATGGAATAGAGGTTATGGAACAGAACTTGTTAATGGTTTGTGTGAATTCTTAAAATTATATAATGTAGAAATTATAAACACATTAATTGCAAAAGAAAATATTTCATCTCTGAAGATTTGTTTTAAGAATGGATTTGAGATTTTTAAAGAAACTGAATTTATTAAATCAGGAACGGATATAAAATATTCAGCATATGAACTTAGAAAAAAATTATAAAACAATTAAATAATTAAAGTCAAAGATATGAAAGAATTAGGAATTATTTAAAAAGGAAGTAATAAATTTACTTCCTTTTTAAATGAAAAAATTCCACTAAAAAGCGGAATTTATAAAAAAATATTAAAAGTTAAAATTTATCTTTAAATAAATCGTATAAATTAAAAGCTATTGCTATTGCCATACAAGTAATTGTAATAGTGGAAAGGTTGTTGAAATCAAATATAATTAAAAATATTAATAAAGTGGTTACTAAATAATTCATCCATTTTTTTCTCATAATTGACTCCTTTAGATTAATATTAAATAGTAATTTATTGAACTATCAAAACAATATATTTACAACTATATTATACCATAATATAGCATTTAATTAAAGTATTCATAATATGAAATTAAAATTATTAGGTTCAAAGGTCAATTTCTGTTAAAAAAAATGAAAAAATTCCAAAAAAAGTCTTTACTTTTTATAAAAAATCTGTTAAAATTTAAAGATAATAATGTAATAGTGGGATAATATGTATTTTTATCTTTTTTTAATTTTTCAAAGGGGTGAAGTTTTATGACACATACTGAAAAGTATGGAATCACAGAAAGGGTTAGTTATTCAAAAATTCAAAATGTTTTGGATCTTCCAAACCTAATTGCCATTCAAACTGATAGTTATGATTGGTTTATTAAGCAAGGAATTAGAGATGTTTTTGACGATATTAGTCCGATTAGAGACTATTCCGAAGCTATGAAGCTGGAATTTTTAAATTATCGTTTAGAAAATGCTCCAAAGTATTCAGAACAAGAATGTAAGGATAGGGATATGAACTATTCTACACTTCTAAAAGTTGATGTTCGTTTAACAAATAATAATACAGGCGAAGTTAAAGAACAAGAAGTGTTTATGGGAGAAATTCCTTTGATGACTGACAACGGGACTTTTATTATTAATGGTGCTGAAAGAGTTATCGTAAGTCAGCTTGTTAGAAGTCCGGGTGTATATTATGGAGAAGAAATTGACAAGTCAGGTAATAAGTTATTTTCTTCAACAGTAATTCCGAACAGAGGTGCTTGGTTAGAATATGATACCGACACAAACGGAGTTGTAAGTGTTCGTATTGACCGAACAAGAAAATTGCCTATAACAACTATGATTAGGGCGTTGTTATATGAAACAAATGAAGAAATGGTTGAAAATTTCGGAGATATTAAAGAACTTCATACTACTTTGGAAAAAGATATAACAAAGAGTTATCAAGAAGCTATTCTTGAAATTTATAGAAAATTAAAACCGGGGGATCCTGCTACTGTTGAAAGTGGGGAAAGTTTATTACATAATTTACTTTTCGATCCAAGAAGATATGATCTTGCAAAAGTTGGTAGATATAAATTTAATAAGAAATTAGCTTTAAGAAATAGATTAATAGGAACAATTTTAGCTGAAGATATTTTCAAGACTGATAAATTCGGTGAAATGGAAAAAATCGCAAGTGTTGGAGATTATATTTCAGAAGAACTTGCTGAAAAAATTGAAAATGCAGGATATAAGAGAGTTCATGTAAAAGTTGAAGACAAAGAGATTATCGTTGTTGGTAACCACTTTGTTGATATTAGTGCGTTTGAATTGGGATTTGATATTTCATGCAATGGACTTTCAGAAAAAATTTACTATCCAGTTATGATGGAAATTTTAGAAGCTGCATCAGAATATGAAGGCGAAGAATATGAAACACAAGTTAAGAGAGCTGTTAGAAATAGAGTTAAAGAGCTTTCTCCTACTCATATTATTCGTGATGATATTGAAGCTACTGTAAGTTATGAATTTAACTTATTCTATGGTCTTGGAATTTGTGATGATATTGACCATTTAGGAAATAGAAGAGTTAGAGCTGTTGGAGAACTTTTACAAAATCAATTTAGAATTGGTTTATCAAGAATGGAGAGAGTTGTTAGAGAAAGAATGTCAACTCAAGATCCAGATCTTGCTACGCCTCAAGGACTTATTAATATAAGACCTCTTGTTGCGTCTTTAAAAGAATTCTTTGGTTCTTCACAATTATCACAATTCATGGATCAAAACAATCCACTTGCAGAACTTACTCATAAGAGAAGATTATCAGCATTAGGACCTGGTGGTCTTAGTAGAGATAGAGCAGGATACGAAGTAAGAGACGTTCATGAAAGTCACTACGGAAGAATTTGTCCGATAGAAACTCCTGAAGGTCCAAACATCGGTCTAATTACTTCTCTTACAACTTATGCAAGAGTTGATCAATATGGATTTATTGAAACTCCATATCGTGTTGTAAATAATGGAATTGCTACAAAGGACATTGTTTATTTAACTGCTGATGAAGAAGATGAAGTTATTATCGCTCAAGCTAATGAACCACTTGATGAAAATGGACGTTTTGTAAACGAAAGAGTAAGTGGTCGTGGTATTAATGGAGAAAATGATATTTATCCAAGAGATACAATTCAACTTATGGACGTTTCTCCTCAACAAATTGTATCAGTTGGTACAGCAATGATTCCTTTCCTTGAAAATGACGATGCAACTCGTGCGTTGATGGGTTCAAACATGCAAAGACAAGCAGTGCCTCTACTTGTTACTGAAGCTCCTATCGTAGGAACTGGTATAGAACATAAAGCGGCAAGAGATAGTGGTGTTGTTATCGTTGCTAAAAATTCAGGAATTGTTACAAAAGTTGATAGTGATGAAATTCATATTAAAAGAGATTTAGATAATGTAATTGATAAATATAGATTACTTAAATTTAAACGTTCAAACCAAGGAACAACAATCAATCAAAGACCTATAGTTAATGAAAATGACAGAATAAATGCAGGAGATATTATTGCCGATGGTCCTTCAACAGAAAATGGAGAAATTGCATTAGGTAAAAATATTTTAATGGCATTTATGAACTGGGAAGGCTATAACTACGAGGATGCGATGTTGTTAAATGAACAACTTGTTATAGATGACGTTTTAACTTCACTACATATTGAAGAACATGAATGTGAAGCCAGAGAAATCAAATTAGGTTCTGAAGAAATCACAAGAGATGTTATAAATATCGGTGAAGATATGAGAAAGAACTTAGATGAAAATGGTATTATAAGAATTGGTGCTGAAGTTAATTCGGGAGATATCTTAGTTGGTAAAGTATCACCTAAGGGAGAAACTGAATTAAGCGCAGAAGAAAGACTTTTAAGAGCTATTTTCGGAGAAAAAGCTAGAGAAGTAAGAGATACTTCTTTAAGAGTTCCTCATGGAGAAACTGGTATTGTTGTAGATGTTAAATGTTATAGTAGAAAAAATGGAGATGAATTACCACCTGGAGTAAATGAAGTGGTTAGAGTTTATGTAGCCACTAAGAGAAAGATTAATGTAGGGGATAAAATGTGTGGTAGACATGGTAACAAAGGGGTTATATCAAGAATTATGCCTCAAGAAGATATGCCATTCTTACCAGATGGAACTCCTTTACAAATCGTTCTTAATCCATTAGGGGTACCTTCTCGTATGAACATCGGACAAGTACTTGAAGTGCATTTAGGACTTGCAGCTAAAAGACTTGGTTGGAAAGTTGCGACACCTGTATTTGACGGAGCAAGTGATATTGATGTTCTTGATGCATTAAAGCTTGCTGGTTGTCCTGAATCAGGAAAAATAAAACTTAGAGACGGAAGAACTGGAGATGAATTTGACAATCCTGTAACTGTTGGTTATATGTATATGTTAAAACTTCACCATTTAGTAGATGAAAAAATTCATGCTAGATCTATCGGACCTTATTCTTTGGTTACACAACAACCACTTGGTGGTAAGGCACAATTCGGTGGACAAAGATTTGGAGAAATGGAAGTTTGGGCATTGGAAGCATATGGCGCAAGTCATACTTTACAAGAAATGCTAACTGTTAAGAGTGATGACATTGTAGGTAGAGTTAAGACTTATGAATCAATTGTTAAGGGTGTAAATATTCCTGAACCAGGTATTCCTGAATCTTTCAAAGTTCTTATGAAAGAATTACAATCATTATGTTTAGATGTTAAATTGATTGATGAAGAAGGAGAAGAAATCAAACTTAGAGAAAATTCCGATGAAATTAAGGCTCAACTTGTTTTAAATGAAGAGTATGCCAAAGAAGAAGAGGAAGAAGATTTTGACTTTGATTCATTCTATGATCAATCTGGAAATAAGGAAGAAGATTTTGATGGCTTTGACCTTAGTTTCTTAGAAGATAAAGATGAAAAAGAAAAAAGTAGTTCAGAAGAAGTAGAACAAGACGAAATATTTATAGAAGAAGATATTGATCAATAACATAGAGGAAGGGAGTGGACTCCTTGTTGGAATTAAATAATTTTGATGCAATGAAAATTGGCTTAGCTTCACCTGATAAGATAAGAAGTTGGTCAAGAGGAGAAGTTAAAAAACCAGAAACCATAAATTACAGAACCTTAAAGCCTGAAAAAGATGGTCTTTTCTGTGAAAAAATATTTGGGCCGGTAAAGGATTGGGAATGTAATTGTGGTAAGTATAAAAGAATAAAATACAAGGGAAATGTATGTGAAAAATGTGGAGTTGAAATCACAAAGTCTAAAGTAAGACGTGAGAGAATGGGTCATATAGAACTTGTTGCTCCAGTTTCTCATATATGGTATTTTAAAGGAATACCTTCAAGAATGGGTCTTATATTAGATATGAGCCCAAGAGCACTTGAAAAAATCTTATATTTTGCAAATTATGTTGTTCTTGATGCAAAAGATACTGATCTTTATGTTAAACAATTACTAACTGAAGGTGAATATGGAGAAGCTTGTGAAAAATTTGGTGCAGAAAATTTCAGAGTTGGAATGGGTGCTGAAGCAATTAAAGAGCTTTTAGAAAATATAGATTTAGATGAGCTTTCAGATGAATTGAAAAAAGGTCTTGTTGATGCAACGGGTCAAAAGAAAATTAGACTTTCAAGAAGACTTGAAGTTTGTGAAGCTTTCAGAAAATCAGGAAATAGACCTGAATGGATGATTATTGATGTCGTTCCTGTTATTCCACCTGATTTAAGACCTATGGTTCAACTTGAAGGTGGAAGATTTGCAACTTCAGACTTAAATGATTTGTATAGACGTGTTATAAATAGAAATAATAGATTGAAAAAACTTATTGAAATTCATGCTCCAGAAATCATCATGAGAAATGAAAAGAGAATGTTACAAGAAGCAGTTGATACATTAATAGATAATGGAAGACATGGAAAAGCTGTAACAGGAGCAGGAAATAGAGAGCTTAAATCTTTATCAGATATGTTAAAGGGAAAGACAGGAAGATTTAGACAAAACTTACTTGGGAAACGTGTTGACTATTCAGGACGTTCAGTAATCGTAGTAGGTCCGGATTTGAAATTCCACCAATGTGGACTTCCTAAAAAAATGGCTCTTGAATTATTCAAACCTTTCATTATGAAACAATTAGTTGAAGATGGAATTGTTCATAATATTAAGAGTGCAAAAAAATATGTAGAAAGATTAAATTCAAATGTTTGGGACATTTTGGATAAAGTTATCAAAGATCATCCTGTGCTTTTAAACAGAGCACCGACTCTTCATAGACTTGGTATTCAAGCATTTGAACCAGTTTTAGTTGAAGGAAAAGCAATAAAATTACATCCGTTAGTTTGTACTGCATATAATGCCGACTTTGACGGTGACCAAATGGCTGTGCATTTACCTTTATCAACTGAAGCTCAAGCAGAAGCAAGACTTTTGATGCTTTCTACAAATAATATTTTAGCACCAAAAGATGGTAAGCCTATCACAACTCCTACTCAGGATATGGTATTGGGTTCATATTACTTAACAAGTGGAACTGTTGAAGAACAAGCGGTTCGTTCATTTATGGATTATGATGAAATGTTTAAGGCTTATTCTACAAATAATGTTAAAATTCATGATACTGTTAATATCTTGTATAGAGATGAAGAAACAGGAGAAAGCCAAATCGTAAAATCAACTGTTGGTAGATTTATATTTAATGAACATATTCCACAAGATTTAGGATTTGTTGATAGAAGTAAAGATAAATTCTCATTAGAAATAGATAGACTTGTAGATAAAAAAATGCTTGGTAAGATTGTAGATAAATGTTTTAGAAAACATGGAAATATTAAAACTGCTGAAGTATTAGACTATATTAAATCTACAGGATATAAATATTCAACAGTTGGAGCTATTTCAATTTCAATGAATGACGTAATAGTTCCAGAAGAAAAATGGGAAATTCTTAAAGAAGCAGAAAAGAAAATTGCTGTTTATGAAGAATTATTTAGAGACGGTTTAGTTTCCGAACAAGAAAGATATGAATATGTAATCTCTGTTTGGACTAAAGCTACTGAAGATATTACAAAGATTCTTGTTGAAAAGCAAGATCCTACAAATAGTATTTCAATCATGGCCGACTCAGGAGCCAGAGGTAATATTAACCAAATTAGACAGTTAGCTGGAATGCGTGGACTTATGAGTTCTGCTACCGGTAGAATTGTAGAAATTCCTATCAAAGCAAACTTTAGAGAAGGTCTTTCTGTACAAGAGTTCTTTATTTCAACTCACGGTTCAAGAAAAGGACTTTCAGATACTGCTCTTAGAACAGCTGACTCCGGATATTTAACAAGAAGACTTGTAGATGTTTCTCAAGATGTAATTGTTAGAGAAGATGATTGTTGTACAGATGAATATGTATTAGCTAGAGACTTTAAAGACGGAAATGCTATAGTTGAAAAGCTTGCAGACAGAATTGTAGGTAGACATTCATTTGAAGATGTATTAAATCCTACTACAGGAGAGATATTAATTCATAAAAATGAAATGATTACTGAAGGATTGGCTGAAAAAGTTGAAAAGCTTGGAATTACAGAAATAAAAGTTCGTTCAGTTCTAGGTTGTAAATCTAAACATGGTGTTTGTGCAAAATGTTATGGACGTAATCTTGCAACAGGAAATCCAGTTAATATTGGGGAAGCTGTAGGAATTATAGCTGCTCAATCTATCGGGGAACCGGGTACTCAACTTACCATGAGAACATTCCACTCTGGTGGGGTTGCCGGTGTTGGAATTACTCAAGGTCTTCCTCGTGTTGAAGAACTTTTTGAAGCAAGAAAACCAAAAGGACTTGCTTATATAACTGAAATAGACGGTACTGTAAAATTAGTTGATAATAAAAAGAGATATGATATAGTTGTAACTGCCGATGATGGTGATGAAAGAATTTATGCAATACCTTATGGAGCTAGAATTAAAGTTAAAGATGGAGAAGAAATTAAAGCGGGAGATATGCTTACTGAAGGTTCTATAAATCCGCATGACATTTTAGCAATTAAAGGTCCAACAGGTGTTCAAGAATACATCACTAAGGAAGTTCAAAAAGTTTATCGTAATCAAGGGGTAGATATCGATGATAGACATATCGAAATCATTATAAAACAAATGCTTTCTAAAGTTAAAATCGATACTTCAGGTGATACTAATTTCTTAGAGGGAAGCCTAGTTCCGTTTAGAGAAGTTGAAGCTGTTAATAGAGAAATGCTTGAAGAAGATAAGATGCCGGCAACTTTTGATAATGTATTATTAGGTATTACTAAGGCATCTCTTGCTACTGAAAGTTTCTTATCAGCAGCATCATTCCAAGAAACAACTAGAGTTTTAACTGATGCTTCTATCAAAGGAAAAGCAGATGGATTGATAGGATTAAAAGAAAATGTAATCTTAGGTAAACTTATCCCTGCTGGAACAGGTATGAAAGTTTATAAATCAATCGAAATTGATTATGAAACAATGGAAGAAGAAGATAGACTTGCTAGAGAAGCTGCTCTTGAAAATGCTGAATCAGAAGAAGATCATATTTTTGATGAATCAAAAGAAAATGCAGAATCAGATGAAGCAAAAGAAACTGAAACTGAAATCGAATCTGAAGTTGAAACTGAAGAAGTTGAAATCATGGAAGAAGTTGAAGAATAATATTTAGAGTCGGAAGAAACTTTCCGACTCTTTCTATAAAGTGAGGATTAATATGAAAAAAGCTTTAATTTTAACAGCATCTTTTGGTGGTGGACATAATAAAGCTGCTAATAATATAAGAGAAAAACTTGAACAAAAGGGGTTTTATGTAGAAGAAATAGATTTACTAAAAGAAATTTCTGAAAAATTGGATAGTTTACTCGTTGGAGGATATTTAGGTATTGTAACAAAAACTCCTGAAATTTATGGACTAATATACAAGGGAACTAATATAACTCAATCACAAAATGTTTTCTCAAAACCAATTTTAAATATGTTGAGTAATAAAATATTACCTATTTTAGAAGAAAAAAAACCTAATGTAGTTATAGGTACTCATGTTTTTGCGATTGGAATTATGGAACATATTAAGCAAAAAAAATATTATGATGTTCCTTTTATTTCAGTAATTACAGATTTTATTACACATAAGATGTATTTTAGTGATTACGTTGATTATTATATTGTAGCAAGTGAATTTACAAAAAATAGAATGATTGACGACGGAATAAAACAAGATAAGATTTGTGCTTTTGGAATACCTATAAGTGATAGTTTTAAAGAAAGACATTATGAAAAGAAAGATGGTTTTAATATCCTAACTATATTTGGAACATTGGGAATGAATGATTTTTCGGAGTATATAATGCCTATATTAGAAATTTCAAATGATATTAGACTTACCATGGTTTGTGGTAAAAATGAAGAATTAAAAGAAAAATTAGAAAAAAAATATAGTTTGTTTATAGATGAAAATAGACTTGAAATCTTAGGCTATACAAATGAAATTGCAAGACTAATGGAAGAAAATCAGATTTTAATTACAAAACCTGGTGGACTTACAGTTTCAGAGGCAATAGTTAAAAATATACCGCTTATAATTCCTTTCTTTATACCAGGTCACGAGGAAGAAAATAAAAATTTCATTGTTGAAGAAGAAATAGGTGTATATGCAAACGGTATTGACGCTGTTGTAAAGGAAGTTAAAAAATTCTATAATAATAGGAGAAGGGTAGAATACATGGCTTTGAATATGAAAGATATAGCAAATGGATTTTCAGTTGATAAAATTGTAGAATTAGTTGAAAAAATAAGCTAAATTCATTGACAAAAATGTTTTCTTATAGTATAATGCACTATGGATAGAGATTTTTAGGAGGTTTTGTATGAAAATTAAAAAATATTTAATTTCTGCTATGGCTTTATTTTTAATGGGATCAATGGTTGCTTGTCAATCAAAACCAGCTGAAAACAAGAAAGCCGAACAAAAAACAGAAGAAAAGAAAGAAGAAAAGAAGGAAATGGAAAAAGCTTCTGAAGAAGAAAAAAATTCAACTATTAAAGCATTAGAAGAACAAAAATCAGTTGAATTAAAAATTCCAAATTTAAGTGATGCAGACAAAGAAAGTAT
This sequence comes from uncultured Parvimonas sp., assembly GCF_963524015.1. Taxonomy (NCBI): domain Bacteria; kingdom Bacillati; phylum Bacillota; class Tissierellia; order Tissierellales; family Peptoniphilaceae; genus Parvimonas; species uncultured Parvimonas sp. The sequence continues at coordinate 36,402 of NZ_CAURDT010000006.1, forward strand.
TGAAAAGAAATACGAAAATCTAATTTCTTCAGTTAAAGAAGACAAAATTGACAAAGAAGAAGTTATTAAATTAGGAAAAGCTGCTGAAAATTATGTTAAGAATGTAAAAGAATCAGAAGGCGAAAAAAAATAATTTGATATTTTTAATGAGGGTTTTAGACCCTCATTTTTTATTGTTCATTATTTATTTTTGTTAATAAAATTTATTACTGTCTCATTAATTTCTTTCTCATGTCCTAATAAAAGGTGTCCGCCAGTTTCAAATATTTTCAAAGTACTATTTTTAAATCTTTTTACAGAAGTAATAAATTTTTCATATTTTGTTATTTTGTCATCTTTTGATTGAAAAATTAATATTGGAATTTCAATTTTTTCGATTTTATAATAATCATAATTCACTGCCATATCTGGATTAGTAATTTCTCCATCTATTTTTACTCCTTTTTTTCTTTTATCAATTGGTAACATTATTTTAACTACATTACTTTCCATACCCATAATAGTCTTAAAGAAAGGACTAATCAAGTACATGGGAAGATTATTACATAAAAAATTAGGAGGTGCTTGATATAAATTTATTTTCTTAGGTTTTTCTGTCTCAGGCATTGCAGAACTGTATAGAATAAGTCCTTTACATCTATTTGGATAGTCCAGTGCAAAACGAATTGCTAGAGTTCCTCCTGCTGAAGTCCCTACAATAAATACTTTGTCGATATTTAATTTATCTAAAAGCTCAATATATGCTTTACATTGTTCTTCAGGAGTTCCTTTTCCTAATACATCACTGTTGAGGTATCCAAAACGTGATGGGGACAATATTCTATAATCTTTAGTTAAATCTTTTAAACTTTCATAACCTTGATCAAAACCTCCAAAAATTCCATGACAGACTAATAATATCTCTCCATTTCCTCTATCAAGATATTCTATATTTCCATAAGATAGAATCATTTGACTTGGTTGATATCTTTTTAATTTTTCATTAGCCTCTTTTAAATCATTGTTAAGCTTAATACTCATAATCATAGTATAAAAAAATATACATATAATTAAAATAATAAATAATATTTTTAAATTTTTCATCACAACTCCAAAGTATCACAAAATAGATTTATAAAGTGTTCAAGCTCTTTTTTTCCATCTTCTAAACTTTCTTTATTACAATCATATTTTTGAAGTAAAAAATAGATTTGGGAATAAAATATTTTAGCTATATCTTCTGCACTGGTAGATTTCAGTTTTTTAGGTGGGATTAATTGAGAAAACACTTGTGTTTGATATTTTATAGGCTCATCTAAAAAGATTTTTTCATACAAATCATTGATTTGACTTTCTCTATAACGATCTATTATTAACATTTTTCTAAAATTTGAAGCGATATCATCTAAAATATAAAACTCAAATAATTCCTTTGCGATTTTAATTATATCTTCCCTTTTTTTATTGAGATACATATCGCTGTTGCTAGAATTTCTAGGCAATAAAAGTAGATCTCGTTTCTCATTCATTTTTTTATAAAATATTTCTATACAGCTCTCAAAAATTTCTTGTTTACTCTTAAAATGTTTATATAAGCTAGGAGCCTTAATACCAACCATCATTGCAATGTCCTTTACATAAACATCAGAGTATCCTTTTTGAGCAAATAGTTTCAAGGCTTCATACATTATTTTATCTTTAGTATTCATAAATTCTCCTCTCGAGCTAATCGAAATTAGCTTAATTATATTATAAGATAATTACAATTAGCTGTCAAGTTAAAAAAATTTATTTTATCTATAGTTTTTGAATTAATTTTTATAAAATAAATAATTTATATTATAAAGGGTATACAATAACTGCATTTACTTCTTAATATAATTATTTTATTAAATTTAAAATAAAAAGTATAAACACTAATCACAAATATACTATTAGGATGTAAATACCACACTTAAAATTTATAGAAAATAAGCTATGTAAAATTTTTGCATAGCTATTTTTTTATTCAAGAGCTATATTATAGACAAAGATAAGAAACTATTAAATCGTTGAAAAAACTCATTTACTATGATACAATAATTATGTAAAATAATGAAAAATTATTTTGTATAATTGAAATTTATGGAGTATTAGTTATTATGAAAAAATTAAAGAAAAATATTTATCTATATTCTATCTTAATTGTAATTTTTAGTATTTTTACAGTTTATTCAAATGCTAATATGCCAATGATAATTAAGGAAATTACAGATAGTATTACAGAAAAACAATTTGATAAAATTTTTGGATATTTTGTAAAATATGCACTACTAATAGTCTTAGTATTGTGTTCTGAATTTATTGGTAAATTGTTGAATGCTAAGTATAGAAGATTATTATATATGAAGCTTAGAAATCTTTTTGTAAGAGGAATTTTATTAAAGGGTAAAAAGGGAGAAAATCCTCAAGAGCTTTATTCTATTTATAATAATGAGATAGAGTCAGTTGTAGAAGAATACTATTTAACAATACCACATATTATATTTCAAGCAGTATCTATTATTTGGTATATGTATTTGCTATTTTCATTGAATATTATTGCATCATTTATTATTCTAGGAACAAATATTATATCAATTCTAATTCCTTATTTTTTTGAAATAGATATGCAAAGAATAAGGGAAAAGAGTATTTTAGGACTAAGACGATTAAATACGGCTTTTTATGATATTGTTGAGGGAATAGGCACTATAAAAAGATATTCCGTAGAAAAAAATATAAATAATAAAATGGAATCTATTTCATCCGATGAACAAAAATATGCTTATAGATATAGCATAAAAAATGCAGTTTTAGAAATTAGCATGGGGGCAATTTCATTTATATCCCAGTTTCTAATTTATTATGTTGTAACCAGTTCAATTATTAGTGGAAAAGAAACAATAGGTGCTTTTATTGCCATATTACAATTGTCTGACTTGTTAATCTATCCGATTAATACCATTTCCAGCTATTTGATAACTGTATTTTCTATAAAGAAAGTTAAAAATGATTTATTTAATACCTTATCTGATTGTGAGTTTGAAGAAAATAAGCAAGAGCGAGTTGAGAAAATTGAATTTGAAAATGTAAGTTTCTCTTATAATGAGAACAAATATATTATTGATAATTTTTCAATTGTTTTTGAAAGTGGGAAAAAGTATCTCATAAGAGGTCAAAATGGCTCCGGTAAGAGTACAATTTTGAAATTATTGTTTGGAGAGCTTGAAAATTATAGTGGAAATATAAAAATAAATGGTAAAAATATAAAGAATTATCCAGATATTTCAAAAAATCTTGTCTATGTTGAACAAAATTCTTTTTTATTTAATGAAAATATAGTTTCAAATATAACTCTATTTAAAAATATCGAGGATAATTTGATTTATGATATTTTAAATAAAGTGAATCTAGATAAAAAGCTTATAGAAAATAGAAATGAAAATTTAAATGAATTAAATCTTTCAATTTCGGGTGGTGAAAAACAAAAAATTATAATTGCAAGAGCTTTACTTAGAAATAGTAGTTTTTTGGTGTTTGATGAAGCTATGAGCAATATTGATAAAAATTCAATTTCAATAATTGAAAAAATGATTTTAAGTGATGAAAGCTTAGGACTTATTAATATTTCTCACAATTATTCAGAAGAAAATTTAAAAATGTATGACTATATTTTAGAATTTACAGGAGAAAAAATTAATATAATAAAAAATTGTTAGTAAAAATTACATTCCCGATACTTATGTGTCGGGATTTCTTTTGATTTTTAGTAAATTTTTGGTAAAAAAATTTACAATAGTATAGTAATTATGATATAATATAGGTAGCTTTGCGCCCTATGGCAAAGCTACTTATATTTCATCATAACTACCATAGAAAAATTATCTTAAAGGAGTTATGATTTAATTATTAGCTTTATGCCTATTGATAAAGCTACATATTATAAATAAAAATAAATTGTTAAGATAAATTAAAGTTAATTGTTATTAAAAAAGGAGAGATATACTTTGTTTGATAAATTAGAACTATTAGTTGAAAAATTTGAGGAACTTGAAAAGAAAATTATAGATCCTGAAATTATGAAAGATATGAATGTTTGGCAAAAACTTGCTAAAGAACATGGCGATATGAAGCCAATTGTTGAAAAATATAGAGAATATTCTAAACATAAAAAAGAACTTGAAGAAAATAAAGAGATGTTAAAGGAAAGCTTGGACGATGAAATGAAAGAACTTGTTAAAGAAGAAATTTCAGAGCTTGAAGATAGTATTGAAAAGGAAGAACAAGATCTTAAAATTTTGTTATTGCCAAAAGACCCTAATGATGAAAAGAATGTATTTATGGAAGTAAGAGCTGGTACAGGTGGAGATGAGGCGGGACTTTTCGCAGAAGATCTTCTTAGAATGTATAGAATGTTCGCAGATAAACAAAAATGGAAAACAGAAATAATGAGTATTTCTGAACAAGGAGTTGGAGGAATTAAAGAAGTTGTTTTCTTAGTTAAAGGTCATGGAGCATATTCAAAATTGAAATATGAAAGTGGCGTTCATAGAGTTCAACGTGTTCCTGCTACAGAATCAAGTGGAAGAATTCATACTTCTGCTGCAACTGTTGCAGTTTTACCAGAAGTTGAAGATGTTGATGTTGTAATAAATCAAAATGACCTTAGAATTGATGTTTATAGAGCTAGTGGTAATGGGGGACAATGTGTAAATACAACTGACTCTGCTGTAAGAATTACTCATATTCCTACAGGAGTTGTTGTTACTTGTCAAGATGAAAAATCACAACTTAAAAATAAAGAAAAGGCAATGAAAATTTTGAAATCAAGACTTTATGAAAAGTATCAAGAAGAACAAAATAAGGATATTGCTGATGCAAGAAAATCGCAAATAGGGTCAGGCGATAGATCTGAAAGAATAAGAACTTATAATTTTCCACAAGGAAGAGTTACAGACCATAGAATAAATATGACTATTTATCAATTGGATAGTTTCTTAAATGGAGATATTTCTGATATGATTGATGCTCTTATCACAAGCGATCAGGCTAAAAAAATGTTAGCAATTGCGGAGTAGATTATGAATTTAAATTTACAAAATAAATTTACTAAATTTGGTGTTTATCTTGTATTATATGTATTTGGGATTTTTGTGTTTTTCAATTTTGTTTTTGCAAAAAAAGAAGATGAAGTTTTAGTTAATACAGTAAAAGAGATTGAAACTAATACAAAGACTTTAAATGCTAATGGAATTGATGTGTCTAAACTTTCAACAAAAGTTAATACTGGTGAAAAGGGAAGCATTTTAACAGAACAAATTGTTATGGAAGGACTTACTAATAGTGAAGATTCAGATATTCAAGAAATTTTAAAAAGTAAGGATAAACTAACTTATCCATATCTAGCTTTACTTTATAGAAATCCATCTGCAAAACTTTTTATAAAAGATAAACTTGAAAATAGAACAGTGGATAATTTTACTGGAGAAAGTGTTGATTTTAAAAGAGATATTCCGTATTATTTACAATGGGATAGACGTTGGGGACAAAAGAAATACACTGATGACAATATTGCCATAAATGGTTGTGGACCAACTTCGATGGCGATGGTTGTTGCGGGGCTTCTAAAAGATAATTCGATAACTCCTGTGGAATTGGCAAAGTATGAAGAATATGCTGAAGGTTCAGGAACAGGTTGGAAATATTTTACAGAAGTTCCAAAAAAATATGGATTAAAAGTTAAAGACTTGGAAACTGATGAAGAAGTTTTTAAAAAGGAGTTGAAAAGTGGAAGACCAATAATTGCAAATGTAGGGCCTGGAGATTTTTCTTCAATAGGACATTATATTGTTTTAGTTAGTGTTGATGAAGATGGTATGTTCATAATAAATGACCCAAATAGTCCTACAAACACAAGTGAAAAGTGGAGTTATGAGAGATTGAAATCTCAGATAAAAAATGCTTGGTCTTTTACCAAAGGAGAATAGTTTTGAATTTTTTAGAAAGAATAATAAATTTTTTAGTTTATTTTTTTAGATCAGAACCTGAAGGGTATGACATTGAAAAATATGGATTTACTCATATTGTATTAATGTTAATTGCTTTTTTGGGTGCAATTTTAATTTATAAATATAGAGATAAATTTAAAAATAGTAATAAAAATATTTTAAAATTTTTAGTTATGGTATTATTATTTCAACAAATTATATTATACACTTGGTATATATTTAGTGGAGCATTTTCAATTGAAACAAGCTTGCCTTTGCATGACTGTAGAGTTGCGAGCCTTTGTTTAATATATGGAGTATTTTTTCATAGTAACAAAATGAAAAGAATTGGGATTTATTTAGGATTTGTTGGTTCAATAGTGGCTTTAATAACACCAGAGTTAGACAGATTTATATTTCCACATTATACTTGGATAAGTTTCTTTGTTGGACATACTTTGTTACTTTGGATAAGTTGTTATATATTCTTTGTAGAAGAAATAGAAATTTCATTTAAAAAATATACAGAAGTTTTTGTTTTTACAAATATCTTGCATATTGCCGTTATTATTTTTAATAGTTTTACTAAATGTAATTATGCATTTTTATCAAAGCCACCAATTTTTACGGATGTGGCAGATAGATTGCATCCCATAACTTATATAGCAATTATGATGTTGGTGTTAAATTTTGGTTTATATCTTGTACATTCATATTTTATGAAATCAAGAGATGGAAAATTTAAAATATCACATAGAAAAATTGAAAATTAGTAATGTTAAGGAAAAAAGTACTGACTTTATAGTTAGTGCTTTTTATTGTGAAATAACAAGGTTTCTGGCACCCACATGATGTGAAGTGTTGCATAATGTAGGGGCTCTTATTGTTAAATAAAATATTTAAGAGTTCTTTTATATTCTTTATTATTTTGTTATAACTTCAATTTGTTTAGAAATATAAAATTAGGTATAAATTGACTTAGGTAAAGAGTGTGTATTTGTGTATAGTTTCTCAGTAAATATCTATGATATAAATTGAATATTCCATTATCATAATAAAAATTTTTCAAATATAAAGGCTGAGTTTTACTCAGCCTTTATCATTAACTATTCAATTAATACACCATTTGAATCGAATATATAATTTATATTGTTGATGTTAAGTATTTTTTCTTGAGCAATACGTCCATCGTCTTCGGCATAATACCATTTTTCACCAACATACACCCATTCATTAGTAGCAATGCGACCACTTTCATTTGCAAAATACCAATTTCCATCAACATACACCCACTCATTAGTAGAGATGCGACCACTTTCGTTTGCAAAATACCAGTTTTCGTTAACGAACACCCATTCATTAGTAGCAATACGACCACTTTCATTTGCAAAATACCAGTTTCTATCAACATATACCCATTCGTTTTGTGAAATTCTTCCATTAGTATTTGCAAAATACCATGTTCCACCTACTAGTATCCATTCATCATTTGCCATTGAGCCATTTGATTTAAGGTAGTACCATTTTCCATTTTCTTCAAACCAACTATCCTTAAGCATGTTTCCATCTTTATCAAATCTAAACCAAACATTGTTTATAAGTTTCCAGCTGTTTTTTACTTTTTCATTGTTATCTGGGATATCTAATCCTGACTTTTCAAATTCTATTACTAAAGGATGAATTCCTAAACTATGAACATCTGTAATTTTTACTATATCTCCAACTTGTTCAAATTTTAATTCTTCTTTTTTATTTCCATTTAGATAATAAACTAAAGAAACTTTTTTACCAACGGGAATTTTTCGTAGAATTTCAAAATCTCCGTATGCTATTTTAGATCTTTCGCAATTTTGTCTTACGTGATTAAGTAGAACTAAATCAAGAACCATTGCATCTTTATCTTTTAATTCAGGATAATCACCTTTATCTAAGTGGTCAGCAACTAAGAATAAATCTTTAAAATCCATACCCTTTATAGTAGTATTACCAGGTTTGCAAGTAATAGAACCATTAGTTCTACCTATAAGTTTATTCTTAACTTTAATAATTTCTGTGCTTCCACAAGATGAATGATCAAAAACATATTTAATTCCTGGAGTACCCCACTCAGTTTTATCTTTTACAACAATAGGGAAGGTATCAATTATAAGATTTTCATTAGTTGGTTTAGCAATATAAGTTACATCTTCCATTAATCTAATCTTTAAATGTCCTGTGTCGTCAGTTGTAGCTTTCGTAGTATGAGTTGAACTTATAAATTGAATTTCTTCATTAACAAGAGCTTTATTATCCTTTACGAACTTAATGTCGATTTCATAAGTTCCATCGTTTTTAACATTAGAAGTATTATTTTGAATGATAAGTTCTTTTAATTCTGCTTTATCTTTAAAAGCAAATGGAAACTTACCTTCTTTTACAGCTTCAAAATGTTTATTATGCATAAAATATTTATTTGAAACTAATTGTAAGAAATATGAATTTTTTTCAAACAATTCAAGAGCTGGTAACTTGCTATTTTCGTCAAGAGTAAATTCACCCTCATATTGTTGTTTACTTGAGTTAAATAGTTTGAATTTTATATCGTTTTTATCTGCCCCTTCTGGTAATTTAACTGAAATAGGTAATGTTTTTACTTTGATTTTACTAATTTCACAAACAGCATTTGAATTATCAGGACAGTTTGGACAAGGTGGATTTACATCATTTCCGTCAAGACCAGGAATATGATTGTCAACACCATCATAACGTTTTAAAAATACAGCTTTGACTTTTCTATTTTCACCTTGAGAAGTATCTCCTTTTGCAACCTTAGGCCAATATAATCCATCTTCGTTATCTTTTTCTATTGTGAACTCTAAAGGCTTTTCTAAATAGTATTCAGAGTCCTTAACGTTCATAGTTATTTTGTATGATTTGCCTATTTTTGCATCAAAATTTAGAAAATTATTTTCATTCTTTCTAATTTGAGCTAAATTAGTTCCAACTTCTTCAATTTTAAAATCAATGGATTTTTTTAGATGTTTTCCACCGTGAATAACATAAAGTCTAATTAAATATGAACCTTGATAGACATTAAGTTTTTCTACTTTTTCTTTTGATTCATTTTCAACAATGTTATCATCATTGATTTTGAATTTAAAACCACTCATCTTATAAGGATGTTCAACCGCTCTAACTATATTTATAGTATATTCAGTATTCTTATAGAGTTGTAATTCAACCTTACCGTTTTTACTTACAAATTCTTTAGTTTCACCGCCACCTATTACAATAAATTTTATATTATCTTCAGTAACAGCTTTATTTGAAGTAGTGTCAAAAACTTCTAAGACTTTTTTAGTAATTTTTTCGTTTTCTGGTTTTTCACCAATCAAATCCGATTTTTTAACTACTACTAATCTTTTTAGAATTTTTTCTGATACTTCTCCAGTTACTTCGTTATATAATTTTGCTACACCATTTTTATCTACTTTGAACCAAATGTAGTTTTCATACCCATTATCTGTTTTTAAAGTATATTTATCTTTATCTGTTGAAATACCTAATTTAAGTCTTGCACCTACTGGAACTTTAATTCCTGATAATTTTCCATTTGAAGTTACATAATCAGACATATCCTTATTTTCTTTATTAAATGTATGAAAGTTGATTCCATCAGGAACCTTTGTTCCATCTGGAAATACAACATCTATATCTTTGATGCTAACAAGTTTATTTTCTTTGTCTGATTGGTCACTATCATTTGATTTCTTTTCAAAAATCAAATTAGTTATTTCAGCTTCATCACCTTTTAAATTAGAAGTTCTAAGTTTCTTTTTAGACTTATCGAACTTTAGAATATTAAGATTGTTTTCATCTTTTTTAATATTAGAAATCTGTAAGTTATTTTCTCCCTCGATTTCAACCGTATAAAGATTATCCATATCTTCAATTACTGAAAAATCAAAAACACCATTAGTACTCTTAATAGAATATTCTTCTTCTCCCCAATAAGCAAAGTCAGGATGTGTTTTTACTTTTAGAGTTATTTCTTTGCTTATTTTCTTTCCAGTAGCCTTATCAATGGCCTCCAAAGTAAAATCAGCAAATTTTACGTCATTAACTGAATTAGTTTTTTCAGCATAAACAGTATTACTAATCATAGTAGCCATAGGATTCAATGCTAAGTTAAAAAGCAAAGAAGTAGCTACACATTTTTTAAAAATGCCTTTTTTTGTTTTCATTTCTTCCTCCATAAAATATTTTTTACAATATAATTGTATAATGAACAAGTTTTTATTGTCAATATGCATTTAAATTTTTAATTTTTCTGGGTTTCATTATTTTACGACTATTTTCTTTTTTTGAGAAATTTAAAAATAAGTATTAAAATAATTGACATTTTTTTGCTGTATATGATTTTTTTGTTAAATAAAAAACCATATATACCCCTATAGATAAATTTTTATTTTATATAGATTTAAAGTTTTTTAATTGTATGGATTTATAACTTTTACAAAATAACTTTATCAAAATAAATCCAACAGAAAAACTTATAAGTGATAAATTTTTAAGATGAATAAATAGTAATTTAATCAGCAGTAAATATACATCGTTAAATAAGATTAAATATTGATTAAAATTTTTTATAGAAGTAAAAAACTTTAAGAATTTATATAATACCAATTATATAATGATATAAAGTCATTAAATTTATACAATATAAAAAATAATGTTAAATTGGAATAACTATTATAAAAAATTAGGTAATATTTTTTGCTTGAATTATGAAAAAATCTCATTTTATGGTATACTATAAGGTGATATTTATATTATAAAGAAGGGGTTTTAATTATGAAAAATTTATATTTGTTATATGGAGGAAAGAGTGCAGAACATGAAATTTCAGTTTTAACTGCAAAGTCCGTTATAAATAATTTAGATAGAAAAAAATATAAGATATTTCCTATTTATGTTGATAAAGGTGGAAGATGGAATTACTTAGGAGAAAATACAAAAAATATTGAAGATGAAAAAGAGCTTATAGTTGAGGGACACGGGAAAGTTGCAGATTCTATTTCAAATTTCTTTGCAAATGACTTTGTAAATGAAAATGCGATTTTCTTCCCTGCGATGCACGGAACATTTTCAGAAGACGGAACTATTCAAGGTTTCTTTGATATAATGGATCTTACATATGTGGGAAATAATGTTTTATCCTCTGCTGTTTGCATGGATAAGGGAACTGCAAATGATGTTTTTGCGGGTAATGGTATTTTACAACCTGAATATTACTTAGTTACAAAGTATGAGTTTGATAAAAATAAAGATTTGCAAATAAAAAATATTCTTGAAAGAATCGGTGAGGTTTCTTTCGTAAAGCCTTGTAATGCTGGCTCAAGTGTTGGAGTTACAAAGGTAACTAAAAAAGAAGAGATTGAACCTGCTCTTATTGAAGCTTTTAAATATGATAATAGAGTTTTAGTTGAAGAGGCTGTTATTGGAGATGAACTTCAAGTTTTAGTAATGGGAAATAATATTTTAAAAGCTAGTTTACCTGGTGGGGTTAAAGTTACTAGAGAATTTTTTGATTATGAAGCAAAATATTTGGACGAAACAACAGACCACATTATACCTTGGGATTTAACTGAAGAAGAAATTAAAGAAATTCAATCAGTAGCAAAGAGAGCTTATGCAGTTACAAATTGTAAGGGCTTTGCTAGAGTTGATATTTTTGTAAGAGATAGCGATAGAAAAATGTTAGTTAATGAAATTAATACAATTCCTGGAATGACTGCTGTATCTATGGCGCCTGCAATGTATATGAAAACTTTTGGAAAGACTTATAGCGACTTTTTAGATGAGTTGATTGAACTTGCTGTTGAGAATAAAAAAGAAAAAGATTCTTTGACTACAAATAGGGGGTAATTATGTTAAAAGCAACTTTGGAGACAATTGCTAAAATAGTAGGTGGAAATTTGGTTACTACAAGTATGAAAGATAATGTTGTAGAGGGAGTTTCTACAGATACTCGTGATATTCAAGTTCACAATTTATTTATTCCGCTTGTAGGAGAAAAGTTTGATGGACATAATTTTGCTTTTGATGCTATTCAAAAGGGAGCAGTTGCTACTTTATGGGATAAAAAGCATCCTACTCCTTATCTTGATGCTGGAATTATTGTTGTTGATGATACATTACAAGCATATCAAAAACTCGCAAGCAGTTATTTAAAAGCGACAGGAGCAAAGGTTATTGGAATAACAGGCTCAAATGGTAAAACAGGTACAAAGGATATTTTAGCTGCAATTTTAAAAGAAAAATATAGAGTTCATAAGACTGCAAAAAATTTTAATAATGATATTGGTGTTCCTAAAACTATTATGGAAATGGACTTAGATGATGAAGCTGTTGTTCTAGAGATGGGAATGGATCGTTTTGGAGATATTAAAACTCTTACAAATATTGCAAAACCTGATATAGCAGTTATCACAAATATTGGTGATAGCCACTTACAAGAACTTAAAACTAAAGAGAATATTGCAAGAGCAAAGTTTGAAATTTTAGAAGGATTAAAGCCTGACGGAATTTTTATTTATAACAATGATGATGATATTTTAAGGGAAGTAATAAAAGAATATACAATTCATCAAAAGATTATAAAAATAGGTACAAGAGAAGATTCTGATGTGATTATAAGACCTATTCGTTCTGATGAAGAGGGAAGTAGTTTTTCAATCGGAGAGTATGCTTATAGCATCCCTTTTATAGGAAAACATCAAATCTACAATGTTTCAGTAGCAATTACAATAGCAGGTCTTATGGGAATGAGTTATGAAGATATTGTAAGAGGTCTATCAAAAGTAAAGCTTACTGGAATGAGAATGGAACTAATGCATTTGTCTAATTTTGATATTCTAAATGACTGTTATAAGTCAAATCCTCAGAGTTTAACTTCCTGTATTGAAACTGTTTATACTATGAAAGGTTATAAAAATAAGATTTTAATTCTTTCTGATATGTTGGAACTTGGAGAGGATGAGAGAAGATTACATTTTTCCATTGGTGAAAAAATAGATAGAGATAAGATTGACTATGTAATATGTATTGGAGATTTAGCTAAGGAAATTTACAATGGTGCAAACAGAAACTTCAATGTAAACAATCTTTTCTATTTTGAAACTAATGGAGAAGTCGTAAATAAAATTAAAGAACTCATTTCAGAAAATACTTTAATTATGGTAAAGGGAAGTAGAGGAATGAAACTAGAAAATATTATTGAAATGTTAAAGGAGATTTAATATGAATAAAGAAAGACTTTTGAATACATTTTTAGATTTAGTAAAGATTTACTCACCTTCAAGAAATGAAATAAATGTTATGAAGTATATAACTAAAAAGTTAGACAAACTTGGGGTTAAATATATTTTGCATGACCATTCTGCAGAATATGGTGGAAACACTCCTGTAATCATTGCAAAACTTGAAAAAAATAGTGATAATGAAAAACTTAAACCAATTTCTCTTTCAGCTCATATGGATGTCGTAGAACCTTCAAAGGATTTAGATGTTTATGTTGAGGATGGACTTGTTAAAACAAGAACAGAAACAACTTTAGGTGGAGATGATAAGGGTGGAGTTGCAATTATTTTAGAAACTTTTGAAAATTTAGTTGAAAATAATTTACCACATAATGATATATTTGCAGTTATAACTCCATCTGAAGAAATCGGACTTTTGGGAGCAAAATCAATTAAATGGGAAGAAATTCCATCTGAATTTATGCCTGCAAAAGATATGCTTGTACTAGATAATGGTGGTGGATCAGATCTTGTAGCTGTTGAAGGACCTTGTATGTATAAGATAAATGTTCATTATGAAGGAGCTTCAGCACATGCTGGAATTGAACCTGAAAAGGGAAGAAGTGCAATTATAGCTATGAGTAATGCTATTTCAAAGATGAAGATAGGAAGAATTAATGACCATACTACTTCAAATATAGGTAGCATAATATCTGAATTTCCTACAAATGTAGTTCCTAAAGATTGTAAAATCAAGATGGAAGTTAGATGCTTAAATGAAATTGAAGCAAAAGAAAATGTTGATAATTATATAGCTATTTTTGAAAAAACTGCAAAAGACTTTGAAGTTAAATGTAATATCGAAGTAAAATACGATTATCCGCCACTAAAACAAATTGATGGAAATAATTTATTAAATAGAGTTTTAGATTCATATAAAAAAGTTGGAATTACAGCCAAACCAATTAAAATCGGTGGCGGTTGTGATGGAAATATTTATTTAAAAAATGGATTCCATTCTGTAATTTTAGGAGTTGGAATGTACAAAATTCATACGATTGAAGAATATTTAGTTATTTCCGATATGGAAAAAACAGCTGAGGCGGTTTTGGAATTCATTACAAAATAGGAGGGAATATGTATAAAGGATATAAATTAATTCAAGAAAAATATATAAAGGATGTAAATTCTGATTGTATTTTACTTGAACATGAAAAAACTGGTGCTAGAGTTTTTTTGATGAAAAATGATGATGGCAATAAAACTTTTAGTATCGGATTTAAAACTATTCCTACAGATAACACAGGAATTTGCCATATAATTGAGCATTGTGTACTATCCGGTTCAAGAAAATTTCAAACAAAAGAACCTTTTATGGATATGGTAAAGATAAGTACAGCTACATTTTTAAATGCTATGACTTTTCCTGATAAGACTGTTTATCCTGTTTCCAGTAGAAATGAAAAAGACTTTAAAAATTTGATGGATGTATATATAGATGCTGTTTTCTATCCTGCGATGAAATCTGATAGAAGGATTTTTATGCAAGAAGGTTGGCATTATGAACTTGAAAATGAAGAAGATGAACTTAATATTAAAGGTGTAGTTTATAACGAAATGAAGGGAGCTTATTCTGTTCCTGAAACAACTCTTTATTATAAAGTAAATAATGCCCTTTGTCCTGATACTGTTTATGCTAAAGAATCAGGGGGAGAACCTTATGAAATTCCAAATTTAACTTATGAAGATTTTTGTGACTTTCATTCAAAATACTATCATCCTTCAAACTCATATATTTATTTATATGGGGATTGTGACATGGAAGAAAGACTTGAATTTTTGGATAGAGAATATCTTTCAAACTTTGAAAAAGAAGAACTTGATAATTTTGAAGGAAGTCAAGTACCTTTTGAAAAACCTAAAAATGTCTTTGATGAATATTCACTTTCAAAAGATGAAGATACTAAAAATAAGACATTCTTAGCTTATGTTTCTTGCTTTGGGGAAAGTGATGGGCTAAAAGATGGAATTATATCAAGATTACTAAATGAAGTTTTGATTGAAATGCAAGGTGCATATTTAAAAGAAGCTCTTCTTAAAGAAAATATATGCGAAGATGTTTCTTCGATTTCTATGGAATCTACAAAATTTTCAAGTTTTGGGGTTTATGTTACAAATTCAGAAAGGGAAAATTTAGATAAATTTAAGGAAGTTGTAGAAAAAACTTTAACAGATGTTGTTAATAAAGGAATTGAAAAAGAAAAACTAATTGCGGTATTGAATAGAACAGAATTTTCTGTAAGAGAACTTTTAAATTCTACAACTGCTGGAATAGAATGTATGTTACATGTTTGTGACAATTGGTTGTATGGTAAAAATCCTATGGAATCTTTAGCTTTTGATGATGCTTTATCAGAAATTAGAGAAGAAATTCTAAATAATAGATTGTTAGAAAGAATTATTGAAGAAAAGATTTTAAATAACAATCATAAGGCATTTATTGTTCTTTCACCGAGTGCTGGACTTAATGACAAAAAAGATTTGGCTCAAAAAGAGTGGTTAAAGAGATATAAAGACTCATTAAATAAAATTCAAGTTGAAAAAATAATTGAAAATACTAAAAATTTAATTAAATATCAACAAACAGAAAGTTCTGATGAACAAAAAGCTACAATTCCAAAATTAAAAATTGAAGATATTGATAAGGAAACTTTAAAAATTCCGAATGACATAGATAAAGTGGAAGATATAACAGTTTTAAAACATGATATTTTTACTTCAGGTATTAACTATGTAGATATTTGTTTTGATTTAAAACATATCTCAAAAGATGAAATAGTATATTTATCATTAATCGAAAATCTATTAAAATCTTTGGATAAAAAATCAATGTCTTACAAAGATTTTACAGTTGAAACATTTTTACGTTGTGGAGGAATTTCAACTACAATTGCAACTTTGACAAATTCAAAAAATAGGGAAAAATTTGTTCCAAAATTTGTTGTAAGTGTAAAATTTTTCTCTGAAAAACTTAAAGAAACTGCAGAGCTTGTAAAAGTCTTATTAAAAGAAACAATTTTTACAGATAAGAATAGAATAAAAGAAGAAGTTTTAGCTATAAAAGGTGAATTGGAACAAGATATTATCGGAGCTGGTCATCTTTACGGAATAAACAGAGCAAAATCATATTATTCAAATAAGGCTTATTATGATGAAAAAGTTAAAGGTATTGATTATTTGAGATTTATTCAGGATTTAGCTGAGAATTTTGATGAAAAAATTGATAATGTGATTGAAAAAATGGAATTTGTTTACAATAGGATGTTTAAGTTAAACGAAACAATTGTAAATATAACAACAACAGAGGATAATTTTGATAATATAGAAAAAGAATTTGTTGGACTTGTAAAAGAGTTTCCTAAAATAGAAGATTCTCCTTATGATTTTACATTTGAAAAAGAGAATTTAAAAGAAGGAATTGCAACATCATCTGATGTAAATTATGTTACTTTTGCGGGGGATATGAAAAAGTACGGTATAGAGTATTCAGGAAGTTTTGCATTGCTTTCTAAAATTTTGAGTACTACTCATATGCATAATAATATCAGAGCGATAGGCGGAGCTTATGGTGCTGGATTTAGTATAACTAGAGATAGTGAAATAATTATGTTCAGCTATAGAGATCCTAATTTAAAATCCACAAAAGAAATTTTTTCAACAGTAGGGGAATTTGTTTCAGAAATGGAACTTTCAGAAGAAGATTTAGAAAGTTTTAAAATTTCAATGGTAAAAGATTTTAATCCATTACTTACACCAAAACATAAAGGTTATACTTCTATGATTATGTATATTACTGGGTCAGATGAAAAAGAATTAGAAATCTATCTAGAGGAGCTTTTAAATGCAAGATTAGAAGATTTAAAAGGACTTTCAGAAATAATAGGTAAAGTATTAGATCAAGATACTTTTGTAGTTGTAGGAAATGCAAATATAATAAAGGAAAATTCTGAAGAATTTAAGAATATTCTGGTTTTAAAAAAATAACCAATAAGTTTTATATTATTATATCACACAAGATAAAAAGCACTGCATATGCAGTGCTTTTTATATAGAAAATCTTTATAAATAGAGCTTTTTGTATAAGAAATTAATATAATAAAATTATTGACTTAAGTAATTATTACAAATATAATTAAATAAAATAGATAGTTAAAATTTAAAAATTATTTTATTAAATGGAGGAATTTTATGAAAAAAAGAAATCTTGTTTTATTATTAGTTTCTGCATTAGTTCTATGTTCTTGTGGAAAAACGGCTAAGAGAGCTGACGACAAAACTACTACAAAAACTGATGATACTAAAGAAAAATTGACTATTGGAAAAGTTGATTTAAATGATCCTGATTTGGAAGAAAAGTGGAAAAAAGAACCAGCTTATGGAAGAAAGATAATTATAAACTTTGATGGTGGACTTTGTGCTTCTACTTTAGGGGTAACTCATGCAAAGGGATATTTTGCAAAACAAGGATTAGAAACTCAAGTTGTTAATAATCCAGAACCTAAAGATGCGATATCAACAGGGAAAATTGATGTTATGGTTGAACATATTTCAACATCACTTATTCCTGCTGTTAATGGTCTAGACATAACTTTTACAAGAGCTGTAAATACAGGATGTAGAACTATGTTTGTTTTGAAAGATTCAGATATTAAGTCAACAAAAGATTTAGAAGGAAAAACTGTTGGAGTTCATGGCGGAATTGGTTCAGGTGATCACAATATAAGTCTTAGATTTTTTGCAAAAGATAATGTAGATCAAACTAAGGTTAAATTTAAACCAGTAGAAAGTGCAGCTTTAATCCAAGCTATGAAAAACGGTGAAATACAAGCTTGTGTATTGTCAGATCAATATGCAAAAGAATTTATTGATAAAGGAATAATTAGAGCAATTCGTTCAATAACTTGGGATGATGATTTTAAAATTGAACCATGCTGTGTACTAATTTTAAATAAAAAGTTTGTTGAAGAAAATCCTATTACTGCTGCAAAGATTACTGAGGCACATAGACAAGCAAGTGAATGGGTAGAAGATCACAAAGAAGAAACAGCTGACATTGTAAAGGCAAATAACTGGGGTTCTGGAGATAGAGATACAGATATTTACTTTTTAAATGCTTATAGCTTTAGAATTTCAGATGAACAAACTGAAAAATCCTTAAATGATATAGTTAGAGATTATAAAAAGTTTGATTTGATAGATAAAAATAAAGAAGCTAAAGATATTTTGAAAGATGTTTGGAAACCAATTAATCAAAAATAAATAGTAATTGTTAATAAAAAAGAGTTGTTTAATTATAACTCTTTTTTATTATATATTATGATATGTTAATAATGTATTATTGATTGAGTAAAACTATTTCATAAAATTTACTAATAAATAGGACTTTTACTATTAAAAATTAATATAAATAAATTGTTGACTTAATTATTTAAGATGTTATAATTTATTTAGTCAAAAATATTTTAAATTATAAAAAAGATTATTACATAAATTAACAAAGTTTTTTGATGATTATTTATATGGAGGGTGTTTATGAATAAGAAAGGAATTAGTTTATTGTTATTATCAGCTATGCTATTTAGTGTTTCAGGATGTGGAAATACTGCAAAGAGGGCTGATAACAGCCAAAGTTCTGAAAAGAAAGAAGAAAAAAATGAAAGTAAGATGACCATCGCGGATGTTGATTTGAATGATCCTGATTTAGAGGAAAAATGGAAAAAAGAGCCACGTTATGGAACAAAAATCATTTTAGGATACAACGGGGGACTTTGTACTTCCGGTTTAGGAATTGCTCATGTTAAGGGATTTTTGGCTAAACAAGGTTTAGAAGGTGAGATTAAAAACTTACAATTATCTGTTGCAGATGCTATTGGTACAGGTAAGTTAGATGCGACTACAGACCATATTTCTACTTCTGTTGTTCCTGCGGTAAACGGAACTAATATGGTATTTACAAGGGGAGCGCATACTGGTTGTAAATCTCTTTTTGTTTTAAAAGATTCAGATATTCAAAAAACAAGTGATCTAATTGGAAAAGAGGTTGCTATTCATGATGGAATTGGAGCATCTGACCATAATATAGCTTTAAGATTTTTATCAAGAGATAAGGTTGACTATTCAAAAGTTAAATTTAAAAATGTAGAAACTGCTGCAACTATTCAATCTATGCAAAATGGAGAAATTCATGCAGCTATGTTTTCAGATCAGTTTGCACAAAAGTTTGTTGATCAAGGAATTATTAGACCGATTCGTTCAATAACTACTGATGATGATTTTAAAATCGAACCTTGCTGTGTACTTATTTTAAATAAAAAATTTGTTGAAGAAAATCCTATAACTGCAGCAAAACTTACGAAGGCTCATAAGGAAGCTAGTGATTGGATTGAAGAAAATAAGAAAGAAGCTGCACAAGTAATTAATCAAAACAATTGGGGTTCAGGAAATGCTGATTCTGACCAAAAATTTTTAGAAACATATAATTTTAAGGTTACTGATGAGAGAACTACTGAATCATTGACAGATGTTTTAAAAGATTATGCAGAATTTAAATTAATAAAACCAGAAGCTAATTCAAAGGAAACTTTAGCGGAAATTTGGAGACCTATGAAAAAATAATTTGGAGTAAATATGAGTATTGATGTAAAAAACTTGACTAAGGAACAGTTAAAGGAAATAGAACAGAAGCCAAAAAGCAATTTAAATAAATTATTTGATAAAATTATTATATTTTTGCCTGTAATAGCTATAGTAATGGCTTTATTAGAATTTTATTATGTTCCTAATTATGGAGAAAATGGAATAACTGATGTTTATGGCATATTTTTGGGAGTACAACTTGCTTTATTTTTAATTTTTGGAATTTTATCATTCTTTATAAAGAGAGTTTATTATAAAATTAGACATATTGCTCCTCTAGCTACATTTGTCTATATTTTGCTTATTTTATATGATTATGCAACCTTAAAGACAAATTCACTTTTACTACCTTATTTTCCTTGGGTAGATAATATTTTAAATGCAATGTTAACTGATAGAGCTTATTTGCTAGATTGTATTAAAAATTCATTGAAGTTATTATTTACTGGTTATTTTTGGGGAGTTTTAATTGGACTTATAACTGGTATTGCTTGTGGTTATAGTAAAATTGTAAGTTATTGGATTTCTCCTTTTATGAAATTATTAGGAGCAATTCCATCTATTACTTGGATTCCTGTAATAATGGTATTCGCAAGTTCTCTTTTCAAAGGTGCTGTAATAGTAATTGCACTTGGAGTTTGGTTTTCAGTAACAATGTCTAGTTATACGGGAATTAAAAATATCGATGTAGCCTATTATGAAGCAGCGAGGACATTGGGTGCTAGTGAAAGACAGTTAATTTTAAATATAGCAATTCCATCCGCACTACCACATATCTTTCAAGGTTTAGTGATGGGTATGAGTACGGCCTGTGTATCATTGTTAGCTGCTGAAATGATAGGAGTTGAATCTGGGCTGGGTTGGTATATAACTTGGCAAAGGGGTTGGGCAAAATTCTCTAATATGTACGGTGCAATAATTATAATTTGTATTATATTTGTTATAGTAAATTTTGCTTTGGGATATATTAGAAAGAAAGTTCTTAAATGGCAAGAAGGAGTGATACAATAATGGAAAAGAGAAAATTAGAATTAAGGAATGTCACAAAGATTTTTCCAAATTTTGATAATAAGGGTATCACCGAAGTTCTTCACGATATAAATTTAACTGTTGAAGAAGGAGAGTTTGTTTGTATAGTAGGACCTTCTGGATGTGGAAAATCTACCCTGTTAAGATTAGTTTCTGGATTAATTCCTGTAACTACTGGGGAGCTTAAGTTAAATGATAAATTAATTGAAGGAACGAATGTTAATAGAGGAATGGTTTTTCAAAAACATACTTTATTTCCTTGGTTGACACTTAGACAAAATGTAGAATTTAGTTTTAGGATGTCAGGGAAATTAAAAGAAAATAAAGAAAAAGTTGATAGATTTATCAAGATGATAGGAATGGAAGAATTTCAAAATTTCTATCCTCATCAACTTTCAGGTGGAATGGCTCAAAGGGTTGCACTCATAAGGACTATGATAACTGAGCCTGAAGTTTTCTTGCTAGATGAACCCTTGGGTGCTTTGGATGCTTTTACAAGAATGAATATTCAGCATGAACTAATAGAAATGTGGAAAAGTAATAAAAATATGATGTTTATGCTTGTAACACATGATGTGGACGAGGCAATTTATCTTGGAACTAGAGTTATTGTTATGGCACCAAGACCTGGAGTTATAAAAGAAGATATAAAGATAGATATGGAATATCCTAGAAATAGAAATAGTGATGAATTTATAGAACATAGAAAGCATATTTTAGATGTTCTTAACTTTACAACTTAATTTAAGTTGATATTTATATTGACGATAGTTTAATTATATAATGTTCCCTATAAGCAAAAGAGATGAGTTTGTCAGCGACTTGTCTTTTTTGCTTATAATAGGTTTTTCTTATGAATAATGATTATTTAATAAGAAAAAACAATTTAACATTTTAAAGCAAATAATATATAATCTAAGTAGTTGCTTTTGTGTATACTTATAAAACTAGAAAGGAGTTAAAATGAAAGAAGAAACAACTAAAATTAAACTTCCTAGCAAATTTGAAGATTTTAATGAAACTAGAAAAAATGGTTTTTTAAAGATGAAAGAATTGAAAGAATCTGGTCAAAAGGTTGCTGGTATATTTTGTACATACACTCCCCAAGAAGTGATTTATGCTGCCGGACTCATTCCGGTTAGCTTATGTGCCACAACTGAAGATTCTATAAAATACGCCGAAAGAGATTTGCCTAAGAATCTTTGCCCACTGATAAAATCAAGTTATGGTTTTGCTGTAAGCGACACTTGCCCATATTTTTATTTTTCTGATATTGTAATTGGAGAAACAACTTGTGACGGAAAGAAAAAAATGTACGAACTTATGGGAGATTTTAAAAATGTTCATGTAATGCAATTACCTCAAAATAATAATGATGAGTTATCATTGAAACTATGGACTAATGAAATTTATAAATTAAAAAGAAAGTTGGAAGAAACTTTTGATGTGGAAATAACTGAAGAAAAACTTTGGGATGCAATAAAGATGGGAAATCAAGAAAGAAAAAATTTAAGAAATTTTTTTGAACTTGGAAAGCTAAATCCCTCACCTTTAAGTGGAGTAACAATGAGTGGGACTCAAGATGCTTTTGGTTTTAATTTTAATAGAGAAGAAAAAAACAAAAGTATTGTTGAAAAAACTAAAGAAGTTTACGAAATGTGGGAAAACGAACTGAAAGGTAAGAAGAGCAAAAGGCCAAGAATTTTAATTACTGGTTGTCCGGTAGGAGGAATTCGTGAAAAAATATTGACTAAAATTGAGGAAGCAGGAGCTGATATTGTAGTTTATGAAAATTGCTCTGGTGTTCGTGAAAAACTTGAACTAATTGATGAAAATATGGATAATCCAATTGACGCGATTGCAAAAAAATATCTTAACTTAAGTTGTTCTGTTATGTCACCTAATGAAAAGAGATTTAGGGACTTGGATATGTTGATAGATGAATATCAAGTAGATGCAGTTATAGAAATAGTACTTCAAGCTTGTCATACATTTGCTGTAGAATCTACAAAAGTTAAAAAGTTTGTAACAGAGAAGAAAGGTAAGCCTTATATGTATATAGAATCTGATTATTCTATGACGGATGTTGGACAGGTTTCAACTAGAATTGAAGCGTTTTTGGAGATGATATAATGAATATAGGAATAGATATAGGATCAACGGCATCAAAAGTTGTTGTTTACGATAAGGATAAAGATGAAATACTTTATAAAATATTGATGCCATCAGGTTGGAATAGTAAAGAAACTTCTGGAGAAATTTACAATAATTTAGTTGAGAATGGATTTGATGTTGATAATTCATTCGTTGTAGCTACTGGATATGGAAGAGTTTCAGTTCCGTATGCAGATAGAGTTGTTACAGAAATTACTACACATTCCAAGGGAGCAATTTATTTGTTGAAAAGGGATTGTGATGTAATTGATATTGGTGGGCAAGATACAAAAATTATAAATATAACAGATGGTTTAGTTAGTGATTTTATAATGAATGATAAATGTTCGGCAGGAACAGGAAAATTTTTGGAGATTATGAGTAATCGATTAGGAGTTACTTTGGATGAAATGTTTGAATTATCCAAAGTAGGAACGCCAATTCCTATAAGTTCAACTTGTACTGTTTTTGCAGAATCTGAAATTATTTCTCTTATGGGACAAGGTAGAGCAAAAGAAGATATAGCGAGTGGTGTTGTTCACTCAATTGCAAATAAGGTTGTTGGTCAAACTAGAAAATTCAGAAATGAAGCGGATTTGTATTTCTTAACGGGTGGCTTTTCGAATAATGCTTATATGGTTGAGCTTTTAGAAAAATTATTAGGTAAAAAAGTTGAAACGCACGAATTAGGAAGATTTGCTGGTGCTTTAGGAGCTGCATTGATGGGGGAATAAAATAAAAAAAGTTCTGTTTTGAGATTTAGCTCATTTTTACAGAACTTTTTTTACTATATAAATTAAACAAAAAAAGAAAGCTTTAAGCTTTCTTTTAAGTTTTACGGTGATTTGGGGGTACACCGCAATTTGGAGAGAGTAACTCATCGAAATTATAATGAGTAATATAGGTTATGTTATTCTTTAAAGTAAAACATCTTTAATGCTAAGCGCTAAAATTTTACTTAACAAAAGTATATCACGCTTTTTAAAATAAGTCAATAGTTTTTATAAATTTTTTTGAAAAAATATTCAAAAAAAATTCTTTTTTAGCTTCTAAATTTTTACCTCATTTTATAATAAAAGGTATAGTAAAAGCTTTAGAGCTTAAAATTTTTGTCTTTTAATTAAAATTGTGGTAAAATAACTAAAAGTATACTATGGATTTATATAATATAAAGGAGATTTTATGAAAAGGAAATCTTATGCAAAAATAAATTTAACTTTAGATGTAATTGAAAAAAGAGAAGATGGATATCATAATATAGATGGAATTATGCAAATGATAGATTTATATGATGAAGTTGAAGTTAAAATATCTGATAAATTTGAAATTACCTCAAATTCTAAAGAAATTCCTTTAGATGAGAAAAATTTGGTTTATAAAGTTTATTATGTTATGAAAGAAAAATATAAATTTAATGAAAATTTCTCAATACATATTGATAAAAATATACCAGTTTCTGCGGGAATTGGAGGAGGAAGTAGCAATTCTGCAGTTGTAATTGAGATGATTAATGAACTTTTAGGACTTAAAATGAGTTTAGAAGATCGAAAACAGATAGGAAGAAAAGTAGGAGCTGATATTCCATATTTGCTCGTTGGTAAAACTGCTAGAACTAGGGGAATAGGTGATGAACTTGAAATTCTTGAAACTTTACCGACCACAGATATTCTTATTGTAAATAATGGAGTTGAAATTTCAACGCCTTATGTTTATTCGAAAATAGTTCCAAGTGGTAATAGTGAAAGAGTAGATAAACTCATAAGTACATATAAAAATAGAAAATATGATGAATTTTTTAGTAATTTATATAATGTAATGGAAGAAGTGTCAATTTCATATTGTCCTGAAATTAAAAATATCAAAGATAAAATGTATGAATTTAATTGTGTTAAATCTCTTATGAGTGGATCAGGACCAACTGTTTTCGGGATATTTAATAATAAAGATATAAATGATGCTTATGAGTTTTTTAAAAAAGTGTATAAAAATACTTATAAAGTAAAGACAATGGAGAGATAGAATGGATAATAGAGCGATAGGAGTTTTTGATTCTGGAATTGGTGGACTTACCGTTGTAAAAGAATTGATGAAAGTTCTTCCAAATGAAAAAATAGTATATTTTGGAGATACAGCTAGAGTTCCTTATGGC
This sequence comes from uncultured Parvimonas sp., assembly GCF_963524015.1. Lineage (NCBI taxonomy): Bacteria > Bacillati > Bacillota > Tissierellia > Tissierellales > Peptoniphilaceae > Parvimonas > uncultured Parvimonas sp. The sequence goes on from NZ_CAURDT010000006.1 coordinate 61,697, forward strand.
AATAGAAGTGAAGAGGCAATTAAAAGATTTTCTGAAGAATGTATAGAATTTTTGAACAAAAAGGATATAAAGGCTCTAATTATAGCTTGTAATACAGTTTCAGCAGTTGCGCTTGAAATGCTTAAAGAAAAGTTTGATATGTATATACTAGGAGTAATTGTTCCCGGAAGTAGAATGGCAAGTGCTGTAACAAAAAACAAAAAAATTGGTGTAATTGGAACTAATGCCACAGTTTTAAGTGGAGCTTACGAAAAAAATATAAAAAAAGAAAATCTAGAAAATGCAGTCTATTCAAAGGCTTGTCCTTTATTTGTACCAATTGTTGAAGATGGTTTATCAGATTCGAAAATAGCATTGGATATGACTGAATTTTATTTGGATGAATTGATATCTCAAGATGTGGATACTATAGTTATGGGTTGTACTCATTATCCTATATTAGAAAATACAATAAAATTGATAGTTGGTGAAAATATAAATTTGGTAAACCCTGCAAAAGAAACAGTAGTAGAAATGAAAAGATATTTAGAAAAAAATAATCTATTAAATGAAGAGTTGAAAAACAATAATAATATATTTTATATAACGGATGATGAAAATAAATTTAGAAAAAATTTACTTGATTTTATAAATATTAAAAATCCGAATATTAAAAAAGTAGATTTAAAATAAATGAATAAAAATAAGAACTACAACTTTCTAGGATGCTTCACATCGGTGGGTTGCCTGGAACCTTGTTGTTTTACAAAAAAAGCCATTTAGAAACATTCTAAATGGCTTATCTACTATTTAAAATAAATTTTCAAATTAACTATTTGCTTTTGAAAAATAAGATGTTAGGCCAAACTATAGCATTTGTAACTTCACTAGCTTTATAATATCTGTCTTTTCCAACAAGTTGACCATTTTTATATTTTCTAGATCCTGAGTCAGGGTCATATACTTCAAAATAAAGTTCATTATTTATATATTTATATCCCTTAACAATAAAAGTATGACGAACAACTTGTGGATCGTTATGGCTCTTTCCGATAGTTGAAGGATTATTACGAGCTCCGGATATTTTAGTCATATCTGCAAAAAACATTCCAATATAACCATCCTTAACATATTTTCTTATTGGCATATCACTCATATTTCCACGTTTAAAATTATATGTTACATATTTAATATTTCTCTTTTTTAATGCATCTAACATTATATCAGGGATCCATCCTTTACCATCTGCTAGATATTCATTTCTAAGAGATTCTCCAGTATCATTACTATTTGGGTCTAAAAATTTTAAAATCATAGCGGTACAAGTAGGAACACAATTATCCATGTGATATTTTCCTGTTACATTTTGATCCATATACCAGTCATAATCTTTGTTATTGGAAACAGTTACACCTTGAGCTGCTTCTTCTTCTCTAATCTTCTTTTCATTTTCTATTTCTTGTTCATATTGTTTTACTTTGTTTTTCTTTTGTTCTTCAATTTCTTTTTGCTTTTTTGCTTTATCTTCTAGCTCTTTTTCTTGCTTTTCTAAATCTTTCGCAATTCTTTCTGCTTCTTGATTAGTCTTTTTGATATTTTGATTTACGCTTTTATTTGAACAAGCTGAAGTTGAAATTGTAATAACTAAAGCTAAAGATAGTAACCTAATAAATTTTTTCATAATATCCTCCTAAATTAAATATTATTGTAAATTTAATTACAGAGTTATTATACCACAATTTTGTTATGTATAAAAATAATTACATTAATTTATAAAAATATAAGATTTTATACAAAAAACATTAAAAAAAACTATTGACAAGCACTCTAATAACTGATATAATAAAGACCCAGTGAAAACTGGGTCACTTTTTTTGTGAAAATTTAATAAAAAATTTTTTAAAAAAGTGTTGACAACCAAAAAATGTTGTTGTATAATATAATGGTTGTTGTGAAACATTAAAAATTTCATATAGTGATAAAAACTTTGAGAGTACAAAGAAAAACAATAATTTAGGTGTAAAAAAGT
>NZ_CAURDT010000007.1:0-53144 GCF_963524015.1 uncultured Parvimonas sp.
CTAGTCCCTTCTTGAGTGCCTTAACATTATATCAGCCTTCCGCCTTTCAGTCAATGTGTTTTTCAATATTTTTCGCTATATATTAAAAATTTTCATTGTTTTAGAAAACATAATTTATATATTTTTTTATTTTATAAAACAAAGAAATCCTAATTTTAATTAGGATTTCTTCTTTATATATCTTCTTTATATATATTATTAGTTTTATAGGATTGAATTTCCAGTTATATTTTTTCCTACCCATGACCTTAAAACATCGATACTAGGGAACATAACTTGACTTGCATATGCATCTCTCATTAGTCTTTCAATATTTCCTTTTTTATTATATGCTTGCCCTCCTCCAATTCTCATTGCTATATTAGCATTTTCGATTGAGTTTTCAGAAGCAATAATTCTTGCAGACATTATTTTTCTAAAGCCGTCTTCTTCTAGTTTTCCAAAAGAATTTACTGCAGATTCTAAAACACCTTTAGCAGAAATTACATTAGTATATAGTTTTGATAAGTGAATTTGAATTGCTTCGATGTCAGCAAGTGAATTTTCTCTATATTTCCTATTTTTAGCATGATTTAATGCTGATTCATAAAGAGAATAACAAACTCCTGAATATACTCCTGCAAGACCAGTCATAAAGTAAATTACATCTAAATTAACTTCATACGGTTGAGGATTAGTTTTTCTACAAATCTTTATTCCGTATTTATTATCTAATTTAATATTTTCCATAATCATAGGACATGAATTATTACCTTTCATTCCTATTCCTTTCCAGTCACTTTCTTTAAAAGATAGTCCTTCTGTTGTTCTTGGAACAAGCCAGTTTTTCATTTCTCCCTTGCTATTTTTTGGAACTGAAATTAAATAGTAATCAGCATAATTAGCTGAAGTAATCATACTTTTAACTCCATTAACAATAGAGTAATCTTCAAATTCTTCTAATTTTATATCTGATTTAAAAACATGTACTCCACTTTCAAACTCACTTCTTGCAAGTGATAACATCTTATTATTTTCTACAACTTCAGAAATGATGAATTTTTTTAATTCTTCATTTGCAAATGTAAGAACAAATTTAAGAGCAACATTATGCATAGTATATCCAAGTCCAACTGTCGCCGTTCCCTCTGCAAATGCTTGAGTAATATAAGCTTGAGCTTCAGGTCCGGCCCCTTCTCCACCGAATTCAACTGGAACTAAAACTTTAAAAAATCCTTCTTCTTTAATTTTATCAAATATTTCTTTTGGAAATTTTCCTTTTTCATCAATTTCTTCAGCTACAGGTTTTATATACTTATCTGAAAATTCTTTTGCCCATTTGTAATAATCTCTCATTTTTACCTCCTAAAATATGATTATTCAGAATATACCCCTAGAAATAAATAATAACATTAAAATTTTTTATGGTGATTTTTAATCATTAATAAAATTTATGGAACTTATTATCAAAAAAGAGCTTAGTTTTTTCTAAGCTCTTTTTTGATATATTATTCTTCATCTTTATCCCAATCAAAAGTTCTCTTTACAGCCTTTTTCCAACCTTTAAGTTTTTTATTTCTGTTTTCTTCACTTAAAACAGGATAAAATGTCTTGTCTTTTTTCCAAATATTCTTTATTTCATCAGTACTTTTCCAAAATCCAACTGCAAGCCCTGCAAGAAATGCACAACCCATAGCTGTTGTTTCTAAGACTTCAGGTCTTGTAACCTCCGCATTTAACATATCAGATTGGAATTGCAACAAAAATCCGTTTGCACTTGCTCCACCATCAACTTTTAAATTTTGTATTTTTATATTTGTATCTTCTTCAATACAATTAAATACATCTACACATTGATAAGCTATAGATTCAAGCATTGCGCGAATTATATGTTCTCTTTTAGTTCCTCTAGTAAGTCCGAATATAGCTCCTTTTGCATTCATATCCCAATAAGGTGCTCCAAGTCCAGTAAATGCTGGAACAATATAAACACCATCAGTATCATCTACCAAATTTGCATATTGTTCAGATAAACTTGCTTCATAAAGTAGTCTTAACTCATCTCTTAGCCATTGTATTCCAGCACCTGCAATAAAGATACTTCCCTCTAAGGCATATGTAACTTCACCATTTAATCCCCAAGCTATTGTAGTAAGGAGTCCGTTTTTAGATTTTAAAACTTCTTTTCCTATATTCATCAAAAGAAAAGCTCCTGTTCCATAAGTTATTTTAGCCTCAGCTTTTTCAAAGCAATTTTGTCCAAAAAGAGCAGATTGTTGATCTCCAATTACAGAAGCTATAGGAATTTTAGCTCCTCCAAAAGTGTATTCATCAGTATATCCATATATTTCGCTTGAGTCTCTAACTTGGGGCAAAATAGATTTTGGAATATTTAAAATTTTTAAAATATCTTCATCCCATTGTAAAGTATTTATATTAAATAACATCGTCCTTGAAGCATTTGAATAGTCAGTTATATGCACTTTACCTCTTGTCAAATTCCAAACTATCCAAGTATCTACAGTTCCGAATAGTAATTCTCCTTTTTCTGCCTTTTCTCTTGCTCCCTCAACATTATCTAATATCCATTTTATTTTTGTGGCGGAAAAATAAGCATCAAGTTTTAGTCCAGTTTTTTCAAAAATCAAACTTTCATAACCATCTTTTCTTATTTGTTCACAAATTTCTGCAGTTCTTCTACATTGCCAAACAATTGCATTATATATTGGCTTTCCTGTAGATTTTTCCCAGATAATTGTAGTTTCCCTTTGGTTTGTAATTCCAATGGCTTTAACTTCATTAGGTCTTACAAAATTCTTTTCTAAAACTTCTCTGCAAACTCCAGATTGAGTCGCCCAAATATCCATTGCATCATGTTCAACCCATCCTGCTTTTGGAAAAATTTGTCTAAATTCCTTTTGTGATATACCCTTTATATTTCCACTATGATCAAATAAAATAGCTCTTGAGCTCGTCGTTCCTTGGTCTAACGCCAAAATATATCCGTCCATAAAAACCTCCTAAGCTCTTATATCCATACTTAATATCCATTTTTTATTCATATTTGAAAGTATTAATTTCAATATGACAAGCAATAATAGTATAGTAATCAATACAATATTTGTGCAATAATCATAAATTACAGGATAAATCAATCTATATATATAAGTTATGAGTATAAGAACTATTGAGTATGCATATTTATAGAAAGCTTTATTGATACCTTTTCCTTTTTTCATAGAGATTTTTTTGTAAATCAAATCTAAAAATGTAGCAAATTCTACAACAAAAGTAATTGCTAAATAAACAACAAGTAGATATAGAATTGTATCTAAGTATATGCTGTCAGTTAACAAACCTGCATAAAAAATCTCATATACAACAAATAGTATAAAAAACACAAGTCCATAAACTATACAACTCATTGTTTTAATCTTAGCTATTTTTTTTCTACTAAATCCATTTATAAAAAGTTGATTGAATATATTTTTTTTCGAGAAAACAAAAGTCAAAAAGCTTGCCGTTAATATTGACATAAACACTTCAGCATTTAAATATATATCAATACTTAAAATTTTTGCAAAAGCTAAAAATACGAGTTCACATATAACAGAAAATACTATTCCAATTAAAAAAGTATCGAATAATAATTTTAAGGTAAATAATAGTCCCTTTCTCAATTTAATGACCTCCTTCAGATGCAGTAATTGCTTCATAAAGTTCCTTCAAAGATACAGTTCTACTCCCATGTTCTTTAATTTCGTCTTCATCTTTTGCTAAAATATAGACATTTTTTAACTTAGAAAAGTTTTTTACATCTCTAACCGCCAAAATATTTTTCTCCTTAGCAATATCATCTATAAATTCAATAGAAACAGAAATAGAATAAACCATTTTTTCAAGATTTTCTCTACTTTCAAAAAGCACTACTTTTTTATCTTTAATAATAATTATATAGTCAAGATAATCAAAAAAATAATTTACATTTTTACTGTGGATAATCGGTGTATAACCCATTCTTTTATAATTGCCCATTAAAATATCACTTAATTTTCTAATATCTAAACTTGAAAGTCCAATTTCCGGCTTATTAAAAAGAAGATACTTTTTTTTCATACATATTGTAACAATAGTCTTAAAGATTGTACAGTTTTGAACATTCTCTTCAACTTTAAACTTCTTATCAAGATCGAGTTTAAAAGATTCACAAAGTTCTAGTGCATAAGCTACGTCAAAATCCGAATTAAAATCTGAAATAGTCTTTAGAATTTGTCTTAGAGTATATCCACTATAAAATTCCATTTTTGGACACATATAAATCAAATCTCTCGCATTTTCAGGTTCTTTTTCGTCAATTAAAACAGTACCATCATCCTTAAAAGTATAGTTGCATAGTATATTAAAAATTGTAGTTCCACCAGAATTGATTCTTCCCAAAATGCCGTACGTTTTTCCCTCTTCAATTTCTAAATTAAAATCATCAATTGCTACAAATTTTCCATAATTTTTCTTTAAATTCTTAATTTCAATCATTTATATTTCCTCTATAATATCTAAAATAATACTCTTAACAACTTTTGCTGACTCTAAAACAAAGGTTTCAAAATCACAATCCGCCTCTTCATTTGCATTGTCGGATATTGAACGTAGAGCCAAATACCTAACATTATTCAAATGACAAGTATGCACAATGGAGCAACTTTCCATTTCACAACAAAGAGAGTTAAAATTTGCTTTTATTCTGTCTTTAATTTCTTTTTTAGCTACAAAAACATCTCCTGTCGCTATAATTCCTTTAAAAATTCTATCTTCAGGTAAAACTTTTTTCGCATTTTCATAAGAAATATCCACTAATTTTTTATCAGCAATAAATTTAACATCACGAAGTGCAGGAATTTGTCCCATCACATAGCCTGCTTCTGTACAGTCAAAATCGTGATAAAAATATTCTGTACCTATAACCAAGTCGCCTATTTTTACATCGTTGTCAGTTGAACCAGCGACTCCTATATTTATAATAATCTCAGGAGAAAAGTTGTCTATCATACTTTGAGTATAAATTGCAGAATTTACTTTTCCAACTCCACAAATCCCAAGTACAACTTCCTTATTAGAAATATTTGCTAGATAAAAGGTAAAACAGCCTCTACTTACTTTTTTTGTTTCAATTTTATCTATAATTTCCATTAGCTCTTCATCAAGAGCACTTATAATCCCTATCATACAACCACCCCTTATATTTTTATATTATAATTATCTTTTTATTTTATATATATTAATTGTATCATACTTTTAGGGATTTAAAAAATTTTTTTGAAACTTTTTATTTTTTTAAATTTTATTTAAGGTTTCTATGGCAAAATATATATATCCTATCCAAAAGAAATAAATATTTTTTAAGATTAGATTTACTTTTAAGCAAATCTAATTCATCATAATCTCCTAATAATCCCCAAAAACAAAATGGAGAATATGAACTTAGGCTAAAAGCCTATTTAGCCATAGCCCTTTTTGATAATTTTTTTAGGCTAAGGCATTTAAATAACAAGTAATATATTTGATTAAAATTAAGTTTACAATTTTAAGTAAATTTAATTTTAATCAAACTTTACTTTTTAAAATGAAAATAGCATAATTTTCTTTTTAATAAATTTTCCTTAAGAATTATGATGTATCAAATTTATCTTTTTTTAATTTAAAGATATTCATTTGAATTGCATCATAATTCTTTTTTTATGGAAATTTAATGATATTTTTATTTAAATTTTTTAAAAAACTTAAGACTTTCTTCTACGGCGATTTACATCGGACATAATTTCAAGAGCCTTATTGTTTCACAATAAAAAAGAAACCACAAAAGTGGTCTCTTTATTTTTCTTTTAATTCCTATTTAATAGGTTCTTTTGCTGTTACTTCAATATCAGAATTGCTAAAGTCTGTACCAGGAGTTATATCATATTTCTTAACTCTGTTATTTACAGCAGTTATGTTCTTTCTAAATAGTGTAGGAATAACTGGTGCATTTTCAAACATATAGTTTGCAAATTCTTTGTATGCTTTAGCTCTGTAATCTTTATCGACAGCTTCATAAGAGTTAATCTTATTTAAAATTGCATCTAATTCAGGAGTTGCATATCTACAGAAGTTGAATTTTGCATTTCTTGCATAGAATCCTGATGGGTTAGGATTTGATCCAGTTCCCCAACCACCCATGTAAACATCAATTTCAGGGTCATCAGCATCTAATTTATCATAGAATGAGTTAAATTCTATAAGTCTTCCGTTAGTAAGTTCAACATCTAATCCAATTTGTTTCCATTGTTGGATATAGTAGTTAGCTATAGGTTCAGCTGTAGCACCACCAGACATTGATGCGAATTTAATCTTTAATGGTTTACCTTCTTTATCTTCTCTTATTCCGTCACCATTAGTATCTTTGTAACCTGCTTCATCAAGAAGTTTCTTAGCTTTTTCTAAATCGTAAGTATAACCTTTTAATGAATCATCATAGTATTCTTTGAATGCTGGAATCATAAGTTGAGTAGCATTTCTTCTTAGACCTTGGTAGAATTTTTCACCAACGGCATTGTTATCAAGGGCATAACCCATTGCTTGACGTAATTTTACATCTGCCATCTTAGCATTAGGATCAGTTACAACTTCTCCTTTTTCTTTATCCCATTTACCAAGTTTAAATCCTAAATAAGTATATCCTAAATCGTCTTGAACACCAATCTTTACATTCTTTAATTCTTTAACTTTTGAATAAAGGTCTGAGTTTAATCCAACTGTTAAGTCATATTCACCAGATTGTAAAGCTGCAACGATTTGTGCTGATGGAACAATTTTCCATATAACTTTTTTAATCTTTGGTTGACCCTTATAGTAATAAGGGTTAGCTTCGAAAACAACTTGTTGTCCTGGAACTATTTCTTTAATATAGTATGGTCCAGGTGATAATGGATTCTTTCTAGTAATGTCATGAGATTCTTGATCCTTAATAGGAATATCTTTTAACTTATGACTTGGAACTGGTTCAAAAGGAATTCCACCACCCCAAAGGATACTTGGAGTAAATTTCTTAAATGTTACTTCAAATTTCTTATCACTAATAGTTTTGAAACCAGAGATTTCTTTACTTTCACCCTTATTGTATTCTTCTATACCTTCTACGTTTCTCATATCTGCATCAAAACGAACGCCTGTATAGTCTTTATTAGCTATAATTTTATAATATTCTAAGAAGTCTGCAGAAGTAACTGGTGTTCCGTCATTCCATGTATATTTTTCATTTATTGTTATAATTGCTTTTCTTTCTTCAGGTTTGAATTCAACGTCAGCACCGCCACCGTTTTTTAATCTGTAGTTTTCATCAATTTTGAATGTACCGCCTGCACAGTAGTTCAAAATTTCCAAATCTGGGTTACCACTTGCAAAAGCTTGGTGGAAAATACCAGTAAATGGTGAGTCACTAATATGTGCAACCTTAAGAGTTGCATCTTCTACTGGAGTTCCTTCATTTTCGATAACCATATTGTCTTGAACCCCTACTTGCTTGTCTTCGTTTTTCTTTTCACCCTTACCGCCACACGCGGAGAATAAAAAAGATGTTGCTAAACATAGAGCAACGATTTTTGATAATTTTTTCATATCCAAATCCCCCTTTATGTATTTACACGACCTATCCATCGTGTAGTAAACGATTAATTACTTTACTAATCGCACACTTCGTTGTGTTAGATAAAAATACAATTTTAAGAAGGGCTTTGCCCTTCTTTTCTTTGTTTTTCTACTTAACTTTATCATATTATACTATATAAAAAAACTTTTTGCAATAGTTTTTTAGCATAAATTGTAGTTTTTTTAAATTTTTAGTTTAATTATTGAACAAATTAGAGTAAATATCTAATAAAAATAGATTTTTTATAAATTTTATTTTTAAATTTTTTGTTGTAAAAACGTATTCTTCGACTTTAAAATTTTATCCCGTTAACATCACAAATAATTTTGCTCATATCAATTTGTTCAAAAAATAAAACATAATTTTTTATAGAATTTTTCGTATAAATTTTATATTATTAAACTGATCTTTCACAAAAAAAAGTGCCAATGATTTCTCATTGACACTTTATACAAGTATTTAAATATTATTTTATAGGTTCAGGTGCTGTTAATTCAACATCAGAAATACTAAAAGTAGTCCCTGGAGTTGTATCCCATTTTTTAACTCTGTTATTTACAGCAACTATTCCTTTTCTAAATAGAGTAGGAACAACTGGTATATTTTCAAACATATAGTTTGCAAATTCTTTGTATGCTTTTGCTCTATATTCTTTATCAACTGCTTCATAAGAGTTAATCTTATCAAATATTGCATCTAATTCAGGTGTTGCAAATCTTGAGAAGTTATATTGAGCTTTTCTTCCGTAAAGACCTGTAGGGTTAGGATTTGATCCAGTTCCCCAAGCAGCTTGATAAATATCAATTTCAGGATCATCAGCTTGAACTTTTTCATAGAATGAGTTAAATTCTATAAGTCTTCCATTAGTAAGTTCAACATCTAAGCCAATTTGTTTCCATTGTTGGATATAGTAGTTAGCAATAGGTTCAGCTGTAGCTCCACCTGACATTGAAGCAAATTTAATCTTAAATGGTTTACCATTTTTATCTTCTCTAATTCCGTCATTGTTTGTATCTTTGTAACCAGCTTCATCAAGAAGTTTTTTAGCTTTTTCTAAATCGTAAGTATAACCTTTTAATGAATCATCATAATATTCTTTAAATGCAGGAATCATAAGTTGAGTTGCATTTCTTCTTAGACCTTGATAGAATTTTTCACCAACTGCATCATTGTCAATTGCATAAGCCATAGCTTGACGTAATTTTACATCTGCCATCTTAGCATTAGGATCAGTTACAACTTCTTTCTTTTCATTGTCCCATTTACCAAGTTTAAATCCAATGTAAGTATAAGATAAGTCATCTTGTACACCAATTTGAACATTCTTTAATGCACTTACTTTACTATAAAGGTCAGCATTTAAACTAACAGTTAAATCATATTCACCTGATTGTAGCGCAGCAACGATTTGAGCTGATGGAACAATTTTCCATATAACTTTTTTAACCTTTGGTTGACCCTTGTAGTAATATGGGTTAGCTTCAAAAACAACTTGTTGTCCTGGAACTATTTCTTTGATATAGTAAGGTCCAGGAGACAATGGGTTCTTTCTAGTGATGTCATGCGCTTCTTGTTCCTTAACAGGAATGTCTTTTAACTTATGACTTGGAACTGGTTCAAAAGGAATTCCACCACCCCAAAGTATACCAGGATTGAATTTTTTAAAGTGAATTTCGAATTTCTTATCACTCAAAGTTTTAAAACCTGAAATTTCCTTACTTTCACCTTTACTATATTCTTCTATACCAACTACATTTCTCATATCATCATCAAAACGAACACCTGTATAGTCTTTATGAGCTATGATTTTATAGTATTCTAAGAAGTCTGCGGAAGTAACAGGAGTACCATCATTCCAAGTATATTTTTCATGTATTGTTATAATAGCTTTCTTTTCTTCTGGTTTAAATTCAATATCTGCACCGCCACCATTTACTAATCTGTAGTTTTCATCAGATTTAAATGTACCATTAGTGGAGTAGGCCATAATTTCTTGATCTGGATTACCACTTGCAAAAGCTTGATGGAAAATTCCAGTAAATGGAGAATCACTTACATAAGCAATTTTAAGTGTTGCATTCTCAACTGGTGTTCCTTCATTTTCAATAACTAACTTATCTTGAACACCAACATCTTTTGTTTTGTCTTTATTGCCAGTCTTACCGCCACATGCAGATAATAAAAATGTGGTTGCTAAACATAGAGCAACAATTTTGGATAATTTTTTCATACTAAAATCCCCCTTTATGTATTTTTTAGACGTACATGTCTCAAATTTAGCGAATATTTTGTTAATGATTCTTCGCTAATCTTGTTATACAAAAGATTATAATTAAGATTACTATCTTAAAATCTTTTCCCTATCTCTATATAACTTTATCATATTATACTATATTTAAAATATTTTTACAATACTTTTTTAAAAAAGTTTGTATATTTTTGTTATTTTTATTTTATTAACTAAACATAATGTAGCAAAACTGTTGTGAAGTTCGCTTACGAAGTCTATTAAAAAATGCAGATTAAGTTAATAATCTGCATTTTTTGTGAAACTACAATGTTACAAGATACCTACCGTTGCGAATCATCATTGAAGGATGGAGTTCTTTTCTATTTAATTTCTTTTAAGTCTGATATTTTATCTAATTTACCTTTAATTAGAGAGTTATCCAGTGAAGTTCTAAATATTTTATCACTTTCAATATTTATTACTTTTCTTGTAGTTTTTTCATTTGGCTTCGATTCATTTATTATAAAACTTTTTTCTTCTCCATTAATCTTGTATTTAACTACAATTTCTCCAGATCTTGGCATTCCTTCAAGAATAACTTTTTTTGCACCAGTAATATTTAAATCTGTCGTCATTGAATTTATATTCACTTCTACAAAGTCTTTAACATTTTTTGCATCAACATTTACCACAGTTTGATTATCATCACCGTTACTAGAAGCAGTTGGCCTTCCTGAAATCAACAACTTTTCAATTTTATCAGTTGTGTAATTTAAAGTTTTTAAAAAAGTATTTGGAATTTCAATTATTTCGTCATTTACGTCTTTAATAGTGAATTCATTAAATTGATTAAGCATGTTCTTAATAGGACTTCCAGAAAATAAATTTTTATCATAGGCACTGTAAGTTAACTCTTTTTTTAATAATTCATTATTTTCACTTCCATTTACTGTTCCCATAATTTCAATAGGATTTTTGACCTCAATAACTATTTTTGTTTTATCTTCTTTCTTAGAAGGGCTTATGAGAGAATATGAAAGTTTATTATAAATTACAGAGTTATTAATCATTTTTGTTAAATAGTTAAAGCTTGAACTTTTTTCGTCATCTATTCTTTTCGTTATGACATCAATTTTATTATTATTTTTTTCATCAAAGTTTGCTTCATTATCAAAATATTTATCTTTATAGGTTGCTGTTATACGATTGTATTCATCTTGACTTTTCTTTATTTCAACATTGTAACCCTCATATTTGCTTAAATCTATATATTTTATTTCTTTTTCAGTTTTTAAGATTTCCTTTGAGCTGTAGGTTAATTTTTTCTCAATTTCTTCATCCACTTTTCTTTGAATTTCACAAAGCATTTTGTAAGAGCCTGTAAAACCAACGGCAATTAAACAAAAAGAAACTATAGCCAATACTTTTATTTTAAAATATTTACCTTTCATATTCGTCCTCCTTTGTTTTTTGTCCATAAACTCTTGAGTACATAAATTTTATTTTAATCCAGTCATTATATTTTAATACTAATCTATATATAGCTAGAGAATAATATTTTATCAAGATACTCATAGCTATGAAAAGTCCTATCGCAAGCATTATCGGAAATATTATCCAAAAGATGTTGAGTGAAAGTGTTGATAATGCAGAAAGAGTGTATGGAGTTAAGAAAATTGCAAGTCCTACTCCAAACAAAGTTATCCCTACAAAGAAAAACCATATTCCACCTAGAATTATTAGGACTATTGCAAAAAGTAGTGAAATGATTATAAGGAAAAACATTCCTTTTGATAAGATGAAAATCAAAACAAGGTTTAGAATAGCCATAATTAAAGCTAAACTAAATCCCATATCCAAAATGTTACTACTTCCTGCAAAGCCTAAAGCAAAGTAGAATAGCATAATTAACATATTTACTAATGTTAGAAACTTCCCTGCCTTCGTTTGAATACCTTTATTTGTTCTAACCAAGAATGACATTGAGATGATGAATATTCCTAGCATTTCTGTAAGAGCAACTAAAAATCTAAATCCTAGAACTAGCTCTATTACTGAAAAAATAGCTAGGAACATAAATGCAAAAATTCCATATTTTTCTACTAATTTATCACATTTATTCTCCATTATTTCGATTTCTCCTCTTGAGCTCTTTTCTGAAAGCCCTTTTTCAAACCAATTATCGAATTTTCTGGTTAAGTTTGTAAAAACTCCTTCTTTTTTTGAAATATTTCTATCTTCAGCTCTAAGTTCTTGAACTATTATTTTAGGAGAACCAAGCTCTAAAATTATCTCTTGCTCAGTTTTTCCATCTAATTTAGCATTTAAAAAATACTCTTCATAGTCTCTTAAAATATCTAAACTTTCCTCTTCTGAGTAATATTGTAAAAGATAATCCTTTAATACATCTAAGTAATCAGCCTTATTCATCTTTTTCACCTCTTTTCAAAATACTGTCCATACCAGTTTTTAGTTTTTCCCATGATTCTACTTGATTTTTATAATGTTCCATTCCAGAAACAGTAATTCTATAGTATTTTCGCGCAGGGCCTTCGTTTGACTCAACTATATAAGTTTCAAAAAAACCCTCTTTACTTAGTCGCCTGAGAATTGGATATATGGTGCCCTCGCTTACTTCAATGGATTTTGAAATGTTTTGAACAATTTCATATCCATACATATCTTTATCCATTAGAAAGCTTAAAACGCAGAGATCCAACAGACCCTTTTTAAATTGAGTATCCATTTTTACCTCCTTTATTGGTTGTTTATTCTATATCGAAATTTATTCGTTTTACTATTTTTATATTATCTTATATATATCATACCACACTACTATATATTACACAATACCTTTTAATACCTTTTTACTAATTTTTTTTAGTTTTTTCTTTATTTACTTTAACTCTTTGTTGATTTTATTTAAAATAAATGTTAGAATTAAATCGTTGCTAAATTATTCTATAAAAGGATATAGTTTAACGTTTTTTCTTAAACAACATTTTTTATATTTTATAATTATTTCTTTTTAACTTAATTTAAGGTTATTGTAATAAAATGGGTATGTTGTTATAAGATGTAAAGTTTATAAATATGTATAAGTCTGTCAAAATGGACAATTTACATTTTAATAAATCTTTGGTTAATATATAATAATCAAGTATAATGGGAGGTGTTATAGTGAAACTTTTTTTCGAATATCCAAATTGCACAACTTGTAAAAGAGCAAAAAAATTCTTAAAGGAAAATGGAATTGATTTTAAGGAAATAAGCCTTAAAGAAGAAACTCCTACTAAGGCTCAAATAAAGGCTGTTCAAGGTAGTATGGGATTAAAGAGACTTTTCAATACGAGTGGTAAAACTTATAGAGATTTAAAATTAAAAGAAAATTTTGATGATCTTTCAGTTGATGAAGCCATTAAATTATTGGTAAAAGATGGTTCTCTTATTAAAAGACCTGTTTTAATTGATGAAGAAAATAAAATTTTCCTTATCGGTTTTAAAGAAAACGACTGGAATGTTTTACTTAAAAAATAATATATAAAGGAGAAAATTATGGATCAACAATATTCTTTAGTTGAAATTTATCCTTCTTATGAAAGTGCTGAATTTCAAAACGATTTCAAAAAAATTGACACTTTGCTTACTGATTTAGGGAAACTTAATTTAGAAGACAATTTAGAAAGTGTTAAGGCAGTTATTAAAATACTTGAAGAAGTTAATACTACAATTTACAGGGTTTTTTCATTTATCGAGCTTAACCAAGCTATAAACACAACTGATGAAAAGACAACTTACTACAGCAATAATTTGAATGCAAAACTTTCAAATTATGCAAAAACTTTTACAAAAGCTGATAAATTCTTAGGTTCTATCACTGTTGATATTACTAAAGATGAATATTTAAAGAACTATGAATTCTTCTTTAAGAATAAAAAAGATGCTTTAAAACATGTTTTGCCTGAAGATATTGAAGAAGTTATCGCAAAAATGAAACTTTCAAGCTCAAATGCTTGGGAATTTATGTTTAATTTCTTGACTTCAAAGGCATCTATAGAGTTTAGAGGCGAGGAAAAGACTTTAAGTGAAATTAGAAACTTAGCTTATTCTCCAGATGCAAATACAAGAAAAGAAGCTTTTTACAGTGAATTGAAACTTTACGACAGCATAAAAGATTCAATCGCATTTTCTTTAAATAATATTAAACAAGAAGTTAATACAACTTCAAAGATGAGAGGTTTTGAAACTGCTCTTGATGAATCTTTAGAAAATGCAAGATTAAAGAGAGAAACTTTGACCGCTCTTTGGTCAAGTATTGACGACTACCTACCACATTTTAGAAGATATTTTAAGCATAAAGCTAAACTTCTAGGATATGAAGGTGGTTTAAAATTCTACGACTTATTTGCAAGTATTGGAGAGAGTGATAGAACTTTCACAGTTGAAGAAGCTCAAGAATTTTTATTGAAACATTTTGCAACATTTTCAGACGATATGGTAAAAATGGTTAAAGAGGCATTTGATAAAAATTATATTGACTACTTCCCTAAAAAAGGAAAAGTTGGTGGAGCTTTCTGTAGCAATCTTCCATTTATTAAACAATCAAGAGTTATGATGAACTTTGACGGAAGCCTTTCTTCTGTTTTAACTCTTGCGCATGAATTAGGACATGCATATCATGGACTTCATGTTGAAAATCATCTACCTTTAAATTGGGATTATCCAATGCCAGTTGCTGAAACAGCTTCAATTTTCAATGAAAATTTAATTATGTCCGCAGCATTAAATGAAGCATCAGAAAAAGATAAAATTACTTTGATGGAATCTCAAATCTCTGACTGTGCTCAAATTACTGTTGATATCTATTCAAGGTTTTTATTTGAAAAAGAAGTTTTTGAAAGAAAACTTGACCACTTTATGATGACTGAAGAATTAGAAGAAATTATGAGAAATGCTCAAAAAGATACTTATGGAGATGGACTTGATCCTGAAACTTACCATCCATTTATGTGGGCTTGTAAACCACATTACTATTCAGCAGGTTTCTCATTCTATAACTACCCTTACTCATTTGGCGGACTTTTCTCAAGAGGCCTTTATGCAATTTACAAAGAAAATCCTAATGGCTTTGTAGAAAAATATCAAGAACTTTTAGAAGCAACTACAACCAATACTTGTGAAGATGTTGCAAAAGTTATGAATATTGATTTAACTAAAAAAGATTTCTGGTTAAAATCCCTTGAAAGCATAAAAGAAGAAATTGACGAATTTATAGAATTGACAAGTAAATAATTAAAATATTAATGGCGATTTTTTAATCGCCATTTTTTGTTTTAAATTTTGTTATATTCAATCATAATATCCTTTTTTAAATAAAGTATTGACTTCATTGTTTTATTGTGATAAGCTATAAATGATAGAAGAGTTTAGTTAAAAAAAGTTTTAAATGAATAAAGGAGTTGCTTTATGAAATTTAGAAAATTATTTGTTTGTTTATTTTCTTTTTCCCTTTTTCTAACTTCCTGCTCACCTACACCAAAGGATAAATCCAATGTTGAAAATAAGGAAGAAGTTAAAAACAAAGAAGATGCTGAAAAGGAAACTGTAGATAAAATATCTTTTGAAAAAGAGATAAAAAAAGTAGAACTTCCACAAAAAATTTCTCATTTGCGTTTTTTAAATTATAATCCGGAAAATAATAAATTATATTTTAATTATACAATTGAAAATAAGTTAGTTTATGCATCTAAAAATTTAAAAGATGGAACTATTGATATAATTTATGAAATTAAAGGTAAAGAAAAGGAAAATATGTTCGACATTGCAATAGATGGTATTATTGATGAAAAATTATTCATAGTAAAGGTCAATCACAAAAATATTGAAAATAAAGAGAAAGATAATGAAGAGACTCTTTTTGAATACAATTTTATCGTTGTAGACAAAAACAAAAATATTCAAAAATATTTTAATGAAGATGAAGATTCAATGTCAGGTGATAATCAAACATATGCAATAATCCCATCAGTTAGTGTTGATGGTCATAATTTAATTTTAACTTGTGAAAATATGATTAATAAAGATATACTAAAAAGCTATCTACTAAAATTCAATATTGACGATGGACAATTAACTTTACTTAAAGAAGAAGAATTAAGTATCAAAAATGATAAGTATAATGGTAAGTATATTATGTTTGCTGGTAGTTTTGAAAACAATCTGTATTACCAAGTGGTAACTTATAATAACGAAGATAGCCTTGCAGAAGGATCTTCAGATATTTTCAAATATATATCTACAGAAGAATCTAAAAAAATTTTAGAATTAAATAAGATAAATGCTCCAACAGAAGTAAAAAACAGAAAAGCTGCTTTCGTTTCAGGAGATAATAAGTTATTATTTATAAGTGAATTTTTAATGGTTGAATCTACTTACAATACCGGTAAAGTTTTCAATTTAGAAACTATGTCAAGTACAGAAATTCCAAATATCGAAAGTCCATATGATATTACTGATATCTATAGAATAAAAGATTTATATATATTAAACAACAATAGGAGTATATATGCTTATAATAGCGATGTAAAATTGTTACTTCAAATAAATTATCAATACAAAGAAAAAATTATATCTAAAATGGCAGTTACGAACGATATTATTTCTTATTTATTTAGTGATAATTTAGAATCAAAAGAAGCAGAACTTCATATTATTAAACTCAAAGAAAAATAAAATTAAAAAGCAAATAATCATTGATAAATGGCGATTAAAAATCGCCATTTTTTTGTCTAAAATTAGTTGGATTTGTTTAAACTACTCTCAATTTAAAGCATTGACTTTAGATTATTGCTATGTTATGATATTCATAGTTACCAAAACGCGTAATTACTGATGTTTTGGTAAATTTTCTAAACTATATGAACGGCGGTGCTTTATGAAATTTAAGAAATTATTTATTTGTATATTAGCATTTTCTTTACTTTTGACTTCTTGTACAAGTAAATCAAAGAATAATTCAAATTCCAAAAACACTAAAGAAACGAAAAAAGAGAGTATTGAGAATGCAAGTTTCGATGAAGAGATAAAAAAGGTTGAAATTCCAAAGAATGCAACTGAATTTAAATTTTTAAATTATAATGCAGAGAATAATAAACTCTATTTTAGATATACGAGTAATGGTAATATAGTCTACGCTTCTAAAAATATAAAAGATGATATTACAGATATAATTTATGAAATTAAAGGAAATGAAAAGACAAATATGTATGCCATTGCAAGAGATGGTGTTATTGATGAAACACTATTTATAGTTAAGGTCAATGACAAAAATGTTGCAAAAGGTGAAAATAAATTTTCTAATGTATATGAGTATAATTATATTGTTATTGATAAAAATAAAAATGTGCAAAAATACTTTAATGAAGATAAAGCTGAGATATCTGGCGATTATCAAGTATATAACAAAATGCCAACAGTTACGATTGATGGACGTAATTTGATTTTAACTTGCGAAAATACCATTGATAATAATATTATAAAGTCATATATTCTTCAATTTAATATTGACGGTGCAAGTTTGAGATTACTTGAAGAAAAAGAGTTAAAGACAGAAAATAAGAAACTAAATGGAAGTTATATTAAGTTTGCTGGTGGTCTTGGAAATGAAATATATTACCAAGTGTTGAATTATCAAAATGATGATAAGATGGAAGAAGGTTCTTCAGATATTTATAAGCGTACTTCCCCTAGTGAGTTTAAAAAAGTTTTAGAATTAGATAGAATAAAGAGTCCTCAAAACGCTAAAAATGGAAAAGCTTTATTCGTTTCAGGAGATGACAAGCTATTATTTACAAGTGGCTATGTGCTTGATGATTCAAAATACAATACAGGCAAAGTATTCAATCTATCAAATATGCAAAGTACAGATATTCCTGATGTAACAAATGGAATGGATATTGTAGATGCTTATAAAATCAACGATTTGTATTTGCTAGATAATACTTATACTGCTTACGTTTACAATAGTGACGGGAAATTATTACTTAAAAAGACATATAGAGATAAAGAAAAGTCTATTTCAAAAATAGAAGTTACAAATAACTCTATTTCCTACATAGTTAGGGAAAATGAGGATTCAAAGGAAGCAGAACTTCATATTCTTAAACTTAAAGGAAAATAGAATTTACAAGAAAATATTATTGATAAACGGCGATTTTTTTAATCGCCTTTTTTATGTCTAAAAACATTATAAATATATTTTTTCTTTTTTTATCTAAAGCGTTGACTTTATCGATTTATTATGTTAGTATAATTATAGAGTGATATTAGTAGGAGGGCTTATGAACAGAAAAACAATAAAGGGACTTCTTTTAATTTGGTTATTATTAATACTGTATATAACAAATATTTTGGTGTATATCCCATTTTGTGGACATTATTTAGATTTTGAATATACATTTCTAATATATCTTTCAATGTTAATTACGATATTAATTTTATACTATGAGGTATCTAAGAAAAAATAAAAATAAAGGACATTCGTTTGAATGTCCTTTTAAATTTAAATATTAGTTTTTCTTTGCAATTCCTGGTGTAGTCATTGAGAATACATCTAAGATATTGTCAATTTCTTCTTCAGTCATAATTTTTTCTGAAATTAAAACTGCTTTTACAGGTAAATTTTGTTCAATAGCCTTATGAATTACTTCAACTGATTTTTCGTATCCAATATGTGGAGCAAAAGCAGTTACGATTCCATAACTATTATGAACCATATTTTTAGTTCTTTCTGCATTTGCAGTAATTCCTAAGATACAGTTATGAACAAATGTACTTGCTGCTCTACCAATTGTTTCAACTGATTCAAATAAGTTATAGAAAATAACTGGTTCAAAAGCATTAAGTTCAAGTTGTCCTGCTTCTGCAGCCATTGTAACTGCAAAGTCATTTCCTGCACAGTTGAAAGCAACTTGAGAAACAACTTCAGGAATTACAGGATTTACTTTTCCTGGCATGATTGAACTTCCAGCTTGTCTTGCAGGTAAATTGATTTCTGCAAAACCACAAGTTGGACCTGAAGACATAAGTCTTAAGTCATTAGCGATTTTAGACATACTGATTGCACAACTCTTTACAAGACCTGAAACATGAACAAAAACATCAATGTTTTGTGTTCCGTCAATTAAGTCTTCTGCTTGAACTAATTCCATATCTGTAACTTGAGCAAGATTTTTTACAATCTTATCCATATAACTTACATCAGCATTAAGTCCTGTTCCAATTGCAGTTGCACCCATGTTTACTGTTTTTAAAACTGTACATGCTGTTTTAAATAATTTAATATTTCTAGAAATTCCTGTTGCATAGGCTCTGAATTCTTGTCCAAGTCTAATAGGAATAGCATCTTGCATTTGAGTTCTTCCCATTTTAATAACATCATCAAATTCTTCAGCTTTTACAAGTAAAGCACTTTCTAATTCTTTTAAACTTTCAATTGTTTCGCCTAAAAGTCTGATAAGAGCGATTTTACCACTTGTTGGATAAACGTCATTTGTAGATTGTCCCATATTTACATCATCGTTAGGATGAATTATTGAATAATCTCCAAGTTTTCCACCTAAATGTTCAATAGCGATATTTGCAATTACTTCATTTGCATTCATATTATGGCTTGTTCCTGCGCCCCCTTGAATTGGGTCAACAATAAATTGATCTAAATATCTTCCCCAGATAATTTCATCACAAGCATAAACTATTGCATCCTTTTTCTTTTCGCTTAAAACTCCCGCTTCAAAGTTTGTAATAGCACAAGCTTTCTTAATTTCAGCAACTGATTTAATCATTTCAGGATTTGTTTTTCTTCTTGTAATCTTGAAATTTTCTGTTGCTCTTTGAGTGTGAATTCCATAATAAGCATTTTCTGGAATTAAGCTTTCTCCAATACAATCGTGTTCAACTCTGTATCCTTGTTTTGCTTCCATAGTATCTTCTTACTCTCCTTTATATAAATTATATTTTAAACCATTTTTTTAGGGTCAACAATTTCATCGAATTCTGACTCTGTTAAATAACCGAAATGTAAAACTGCTTTTTTTAATGTTGTATTTTCCTTAAAGGCATATTTTGCACATTGACTCGCCTTATCATATCCAATATATGGATTAAGTGAAGTTACTAGCATTAAAGATTCATTCAAATATTTATTTACAACTTCTTTATTTACTTTTATTCCTCTTACACAGTTCTTAACAAAAGATTCCATTGCATCTGAAAGTAAATTTACAGATTCAACAAAACTGTGAATAATAATAGGCATATACACATTAAGCTCAAAATTTCCTTGAGATGCACAAAAACTTATTGTAGTATCATTTCCTAAAACTCTTGCACAAACCATTGT
Organism: uncultured Parvimonas sp.; assembly: GCF_963524015.1. NCBI lineage: Bacteria > Bacillati > Bacillota > Tissierellia > Tissierellales > Peptoniphilaceae > Parvimonas > uncultured Parvimonas sp. The sequence continues at coordinate 20,290 of NZ_CAURDT010000007.1, forward strand.
CAAAGCTTCTATTTGAGTAGGATTTACCTTACCAGGCATAATTGAACTTCCAGGTTCATTTGCAGGAATTTCAATTTCTGAAAAGCCGCAACGTGGTCCACAAGCTAAAAATCTTATATCATTTCCAATCTTAATTAAATCCATTGCAAGTGCCTTGATGGCTCCGTGAGAAACTACAACAGCATCTTTCATTGTCAATGAATGGAAGAAATTTTCAGCAGGTTTGAAGTCCTTGCCTGTAATTTTTGAAACATATTTTGCAACAATATTCTTAAAGTTTTCTTTGGTATTAATTCCTGTACCAACTGCAGTTGCTCCAAGTGAAATTTCTAAAAGACCTTTTCTAGTAAATTCAATATATTCCAGACATTTTTCAATAGAATTTCTATAACCACTAAACTCTTGAGAAATCTTAATAGGTACAGCATCTTGTAGATGAGTTCTACCAATTTTGATAATATTGCTATTTGCATCTTCAAAAGCTTTGAAAGCTGAAATCAAAGTTTTCATTGACGGAATAAGCTTTCTGTCAATAACATCCAAACAAGCAATATGTAAAGCTGTTGGAAAAGTATCGTTTGAACTTTGAGATTTGTTCACATCATCATTTGGGTGAATTAAAGTTTTACCCACCTTTTGATTTGCATAATTTGCAATTACTTCGTTCAAATTCATATTAGTTTGAGTACCGCTTCCTGTTTGAAAAACTACAAGTGGAAAATGTTCATCAAGATTTCCACTATAAATTTCCTGAACAGCATTTTCTATTGCAGAAAATTTTTCCTTGTTTAAATCCCCAAGCTCATAATTAGCCATAGCACAAGCATACTTAACAGTAGCCATAGCTCTTATAACTTCAGTTGGCATTTTGTAATTTCCAATTTTGAAATTTTCAAAACTTCTCTGTGTAGTAGCTCCCCAAAGCTTATCACTTTCTACCTTTATTTCTCCAATAGAGTCTTTATAAACCTTATAACTCATTAGAACCCTCCTATATTTAATCATTTTTTATCTTTTGAAAATAAAGTTAATTTATTTTTATTAAATATTTATTAAAAATGGACAAAAAAAATTAATCCTTTTAATTAAAATTAGTTTTTTAAAAATATATAATTTTAAAACCTATTTCATCATACTTTTCCTTAAACTTTCTATCCTAAATGGAAAGTATGATATATCATAATCTTCTTTTTGATTATTTTTTTGAAGATTATGATGCAATAAATATGTCTTTACACCTTGTGGTAAAGACAATTATACCATAATTCCTTTTTGATTATTTTTTATGGTAATTATGGTGAAATTAATAGTCTTTACAAAAAGTTTTCTTCACTATTAATTAAAATTAGGTTCTCAATAAACTTATCTAAATTGGAACCCTAATTTCATCATACTTTTCCCTAAACTTTCTATCCTAACTGAAAAGTATGATATATCATAATCTTCTTTTTAATTATTTTTTAATTATTTTTTAATTAAGATTATGATGCAATAAATATGTCTTTACACCTTGTGGTAAAGACAATTATACCATAATTCCTTTTTGATTATTTTTTATGGTAATTATGGTGAAATTAATAGTCTTTACAAAAAGTTTTCTTCACTATTCTATTAATTATAATTAGGTTCACAATAAACTTATCTAAATTGGAAACCTAATTTCATCATACTTCTCCCTAAACTTTTTATCCTAAATGGAAAGTATGATATATCATAATCTTCTTTTTAATTATTTTTTAATGAAGATTATGATGAAATTAATATAGTTTTACCATTATGCGTAAAACTATATTAATTATAACACAAAAATAACAAAATGTTTAACATTTTGTTCATTTTTTGTTAGTTATTTATTAAATAACAATTTATTGTTATAGTTTACAACTGCTTCATATTCATATACTCAAATTAATTTACAATTATTAAAACTTATTTCCTTCAGAAATACTATTGCTTGTAGAAAAGTAAAAACATTAGATTTCTCCACTACACTCCGCTCTGCTACGTTTCGGTCGAAATGACGCATAAGGAGAAATCTTCGTTTAGTAAAAAGACGTTAGAAGTAAATAAACTTCAACATTTATTTTCAATTTAAAATAAAAAAATCTAAAATTTTATAATGCTTTTATCTTTTATTAAGTAAAAAAGTAATAACCCTATTATTTCATAGTTAATAATTCACGTCATAACACTTTGCAAAGAAATGCCCCAAACACGTCATCTCGACTGAAATGAGTGAAACGAATGGAGTGAATCTAGCCCTAACTTAGATTATTTACTTGTAAATAATCTATAGTAGGTCTGACGCAAAGATTGTTCAAATCTTTGATTTGAGTACAATCGACTGCAGAGATCTCATACTTTTGCTTTAGCAAAAGTAAATGTATCGTAGATACATCATTAAATTTATTTTATTTCTTTCAGAAATATTATTGCTTGTAAACAAGCAAAGTTAGGGCTAGATTCATTTCGCTTCGCTACAGTCGAAATGACGCATAAGAGAAATTCCTTAGTTTAAGGGCTAGACGTTAATAGTAAATTAACTTCAAAAATTATTTATGATTTATAAATATTCTATATTTTAAAAAACTTTTATTATAATTAATAAGCAGTCTTATAACCAAAATTGAATACAAGACAAAAGCAATTATAAAACGAATTTATAATTGCTTTTAATATTCTAAAATTTCCATTGCCTTTAAATATTTATTTCTTCTATTAATATCTTTTTCTGTTATAGTTTTTAATCTTTTTAAGTTTGAATTATGCCTTAAATCTGACAATTTTACAGCCAAAGCTATTTTATTGGTCTTTACTCTATTTATATAGTCAAAATACTCCTCGTCAGCATTATGTGTTAAAAGTAAAATGGCTTCCATTTGCTCTTTATCTAAAAATTTAAAATCCTCTATACTATACAATTCACTATCTTCAAGTACATCATGTAATAAAGCTACAGTTTTTGCTCTAACTCCATTAACTCCCAATGCAACATTTATCGGATGAAAAATATAACATCTACCCGCTTTATCTTTCTGTCTGATATGTGCTCTTAACATAATAACAAATGCTTTAAATAATTTAAACATAATTCCTCCTTTATAAAAAACAATACAATATTTCTATACCCTTTTTAAAGTCATAAGCATAAATATTAAATCTTATTTATTTAAGAAATACTATTAATAATAAATAAAAGAATTAGTCAATCTTTATGACATACCTGCTTTTGACTGTTTAGTTTATTCTATGGTATAATGAATTTATAATTTTTTAGGAGGAAATAATGAAAAAAAATATAACAATTTTATTAGTTGGTTTATCTTTAGTGGTTGTTTTTGGAATCTACTATTATTCAAGTAAAAAAGATTCTTCATCAAAAAAACAAGATACAAAGGTAACAACCGAACAAAATACTCAAGAAAAGAAAGAAACAGAAAAACAGATAGATAATTATAAAAAAGAGAAGGATGAAAAAAGAGAAAAGCAAAAAATAGAAGATGAAAGAATTGAGAAAGAAAATAGAGAGGCTGTAAAAAAAGCAACTGCAAATGGAAATATTCCTCAAGAGTACAAAGAAGCTCTAAAAAAAGCTCAACATTACTCTCATTATATGTATAGATCTAAAAAATGGATATATTATCAACTTAGTTCTACAAATAAAGACGAATTAGTCAATGGAGATGGCTTTAGCAAAGAAGCAGCACAATATGCGGTTGATAATTTAAATGTTGATTTTAAAGAACAAGCTGTAAAAAAAATTGATGGATATAAGAATTTTGATTTGAAGCAGATTAGAGATTTTATGATTGATGTTGAACTATTTAGTGAGGAAGAAACGGAGTACGCAATTAAACATTTAAAAAAATAATTTAGATAAAAAAAAGCAATAGAACTATTACCTTGATAGAGTGAATTATCACTCTATTTTTTATTATAATTTTGTATGCTACTTGTATGCTACTAGTAAGTTTTTATACATTTTTTAGCTTTTTAAAATAATTTAAGCAATAAAAAAGTGTTGGAAAATACGTATTTTCCAACACTCCAAATTTCTTTGTCTTATCTCTTTGAGAATTGTGGGCTTCTTCTTGCCTTTTTAAGACCATATTTCTTTCTTTCTTTCTTACGAGGGTCTCTTGTTAAGAAACCAGCTCTTTTTAATACAGGTCTTAATTCAGCAGAAACTTCCAATAATGCTCTTGCAATACCATGTCTGATTGCTCCAGCTTGTCCTGTAAATCCGCCACCTTTAACATTTACATAAACGTCGAATTTACCAAGACTTTCTGTTATTTCTAAAGGTGCTTTTGCAGTAACCTTTAAAGTATCATAATCAAAATATTCATCTATATCTTTTTTATTAATAACAAATTTTCCATTTCCAGGTGTTAAGAAAACTCTAGCTACTGAAGTTTTTCTTCTTCCTGTTCCTATATATTGAGTTGCCATATATGTTAATCTCCTTTCTATTCCTATTCACTTAATGTTAAAACTTCAGGTTGTTGTGCTTCGTGATTGTGTTCAGGACCTGCATAAACCTTTAATTTCTTGAACATTTGTCTTCCTAAAGTATTCTTTGGAAGCATTCCCTTAACAGCTAATTCAATAACTTTTTCAGGTTTAGTTTGTAACATTTTTTCATAAGAAATAGCTTTTAAACCATTTGAATATCCAGTATAGTATCTATGTTCTTTTTGTTGTAATTTCTTACCAGTTAATTTAACTTTTTCAGCATTAACAACAATAACATAATCTCCCATATCGAATGATGGTTGGAATCTAACATTTTTCTTTCCTCTTAAGATTGAAGCAACTTCAGTTGCAAGTCTACCTAAAACAACGTCTTTTGCATCAACTACATACCATTTACGATTTACATCGCAAGGTTTTGCTACGTAACTTTTCATTTCATTCCTCCTTAATTCTTTTTACAATATTGGGTTATTTAGACATCGCTACCCAGCGATTTTGTAGGCGAGGACTTATTAATCGCAACCTCGACTGCTATGCGATCGATATTGTAAAAAGACAAGGCTTTTTAAATATCATATATCCAAAAGTGATACCTGAGTATTATATCATAAATATATACTAATTGCAATACTTTTAAAGATTTTTTTATAATTCTTTTAAAACTTTTGATGTTAAATCTGGATAATTTCCAATTAGAGCATCTACTCCCATTTCAACTAGATACTTCATTGCTTTTTCATCATTTACTGTCCAAGTATTTATTTCAAGACCCATCTTTTTAAATTCTTCTACCCAAGATGGCTTTTGTAAAAGCATATAATATCCCGGATGAACAGCTTCGTGCTTAATACCTCTCATATATTCAACTGTATTCATCATTGGACTTTCAAAGAGAAGTCCTGTCTTAAAAGTAGGATCAATTTGTTTGCAAAGTTCCATTGACTCATGATTAAATGAGGATAAAATTACATTATCCTTAAGTCCAAACTCTTTTACCATTTTAATAACAGCTTCTTCAAGTCCATAGTAAAAAACATAGTTATTTTTAAGCTCTAAATTTACAAAAAGTTTATTATCCTTTACAATTTGTAAAAGCTCATCTAAAAATATAATTTTTTCTCCTAAAAACTCGCTTCCTTTATGTGAGCCAAATTCCATTTGCAAAAGCTCTTTTGAAGTCAAGTCCTTTATAAAACCACTTCCATTTGAACAAGTTCTGTCAACAGTATCATCGTGAATTATTACAAGTTTTTTATCCTTTGTCATATGGACATCAGTTTCAAAACCGTCACAATCAGAATGTTCAATAGCCTTTAAAAAGGCAATTTTTGTATTTTCAGGATATTTTCCGGAAAATCCCCTATGGGCTAAATTTAATATTTTTTTCATAATATCTCCTTAATTTCTACTTAAAATATATTTAAGTATATCACTTTTAAAAAATTTACTCAATAAGATTTTATGTTTAATGGATTACCAAAGGGGTAAAAAATTAAAGTATATAAATACAAAATATTTTTATTCGCTAGGGGTGCTACTAAGCTGAGAAATACCCTTTGTACCTGATTCAGTTAATACTGACGTAGGGAAGTTGAATAGTCTTTTTTTGTGGACTTTCTAGTGAATATCTTAGGAGGTTTTTTTTATGGAAAATTTTGGAAAATTTTTCTCAAGTACTGCTGGAAAAACAACTATTATATTGTTGATTTCCTTTGCTTTTTTATTTTTTGTCTTTTATTTTAGGAGAGATGAAAAAATATTTTCTACAAAAGCACTAACTTACTCTGCTATTTTATTAGCTCTTGGAATTAGTGCAAATCAAATAAAGTTTTTAAGCCTACCACAAGGTGGAAGTATTACTTTATTTTCAATGATTTTTATTGTTTTCATTGGTTATATGTTCGGACTTCGAGTAGGACTTATAGCAGGTATAACTTTTGGACTTTTAAATTTATTGATTAAGCCTGAAGTTTATACCCCATTTCAAGCAATTATCGACTATATCCTAGCATTTGGTTCTCTTGGACTTAGCGGATTGTTTGCAAATAAAAAAGATAAATTAATCCCTGCTTACCTTATTTCAATTACAGGAAGATTTATCTTTGCAACATTATCAGGTTATGTATTTTTCGGAGCCTATGCACCAGAAGGTTGGAACCCACTATTTTATTCAATCTGGTATAATATTTCATATATCGGAACTGAAGGTGCTTTAACAGTCGCATTACTTTTTATACCAATAGTAAGAAATACTTTAGAAAAATTAAAATCAAGCAATTTTAAAACAAATTAATTTTTCGTAATAAGAACCCCACCCTTCCACGATGCTTTGCATCGGGTGGGTGCCCGGGAACCTTGTTGTTTCACAATAAAAAAGGCTAGTTGATTCTAGCCTTTTTCATTTTATTAATATTTTTTCTTATAACAACTATTTTAATAATAAAATAATTATTTTTTAAAAATTATCTAATCCAAGCTCCAGAATTATCAAAAGTATAATCTACATTTCTTATTCTAAGCGTTTTGCCTTGAGCGATATATCCTCCTTTTTGAGCATAATACCACTTACCACCAACAAAAATCCATTCATTTTCTACAATATATCCGTTAGATTTAGCATAGAACCAGTTTCCGCCTTCATATACCCATTGATTTTCAGCAATGTATCCACCTGACTTAGCGTAGAACCAATTTCCACCTACGTATACCCATTCTTTTTCTGCTATGCTTCCATTAGATTTAGCATAAAACCAGCTTCCGTCTTTATATACCCATTCACTTTTTGACATTGAACCAGTTGCTTCTAGATAGTACCATTTTTCATTGTCTTTAACCCAGCTATTAGCAATCATATAACCATCTTTGTCAAATAAATACCATTCATTATTTATGAATTTCCAGCTGTCTTTAACTTTATACTTTCCATCAGCTGATTGATAACTCCATTTTCCATTATCATTTTGAACCCATTTATAAGCTTGTGGATTTGGTTGTTCTTGATTGTCTTCTACAAATTTCCATTCACCTTGTAGTATCAAATCATCATTTTCAACTATTGCTTCATTTTCTATTGGTTCAACTTGATTATTTTTTGGAACCTTCCAAGTTATGAATTTCCAAGTTCCACCTTCAACTTTTACATCATCAAATTTTGGAAGAGTTATTTTTGTACCGTTTGGAACGTTGGATTTATTTGCGGGTTTTTTATTTTTAACTGCTTCTGGTAAATCTCTATCATCAGGGACTGCAATAAATCTATATATTACATTAAATTTATTTGTTTGACCATCTTTTTCAAACTCCCAAACTCCTTGTAATTTGATATCTTCGTTTACAATTTGAACTTCATTATTTACTACTGTTTTAGTTCCGTCTGAATTAACTTTTTCCCATCTTTTGAACTTCCAAATTCCACCATCAGCCTTTACTTCTTTAAAATCAGTTTTAAGTTTATATTTAAAACCTTTTGGTGCGTCAATAGCTGATTGTGGAATTTGGTTTTCTACTCCATCTGGTAATTTTTTACCTGCTGTTCCTGATACAAATGTAGGTATTACATCATATTTTTTCTCAGTCTCTCTCCGATTAATAGAATTTGTACCAACATTATGAGTTTTTTCACTTTTTTCTTGCTCTGCAAAACTTACGTTCGGCAATACTGCAACTAACATTGTAAGAATAAGAATTTTTGAACTTATCTTCTTCATTTTTCCCCCTTTTTGTTAAAATATTTTGCTATTAGAACTTAATTACATTATTTTAGACAAATAAAATTAATCTAATATAAGTAATTATGATAATAGCAATTAATATTATAACATAAATCTTCCTTTTTGTGCAATTCTCAATAACAAAAAAAGAGCTAGTAGTTTTACTACTCAGCTCTTTAGTAATTTTCTATTTAAAATCTCTCTAAATCATCGTCATATACAATATCTTGCAATGCTCTGACAATCTTATTAATATTAAAATTGATTAATTTTGTTTACTCTTTCCTTTTCTGTTAATAAAATATCCAGTAATAAAAATTACTATACCACCAACAGTCATAATTAAAAATAGAATATCTCCAGTTTTTGGAAGTCCTCTTCTAAACGGTTTATTTTTTATAATTGTTGCCTCATTAGTCTTTGAATTTGCATCTATTTTAAATTCAACACTTTCTGAAAGCAAACTATAACCTTTTGGAGCTTTTGTCTCTACTAAGTAATATGTTCCAAAAGGAAGATTTTCAACTTTGAAACCTCCGTTTTTACCAGAAACAAGTACATAATCTTTACCAGCTCTTTTAAAAGGGATAAATTTATCTCCATCTTTTATCATTACCTTGAAATGAGCACCTTCAAGGAATTTCGGATTTTTACCACTTGAAACTTTAACAAATAACTTATCTCCTGTTTCAGCTTTTTTGTTTACTACTTTAAGAGAGATTTCATTACTGTCAACAATCTTGAAGAATGTATCACTATTATCTACAGTATAGCCTGAAAGTGGTTCAATTTCTCTAAAGAAATATTCTCCTAAAGGTAATTTATCAATAAAAATCTGTCCATTTTTATCTGTATAGAGTGTTCTTGTTGAGCCCTCTTTGTCGTATGAGTTTTCTGTTAGTGGAACTTCGACATCTCCATTAGCAGTTCTCATATATAATTTAAAACCTACATTTTCAAGAGGGTTATTTTCTTCTGATATTTTTAAAAGTCTTACTTTTCCTAAAATATCAGGTATTTTTATAATTGTTTTAGAATAAATTGTATTTCCGTCATCGGGAACTTTAAAAACAAAAGGTGATATTTCATAATCTCTTGAATTATCTGAAACTTCTCTTACATAATAAGTTCCTTTTTCAAGACTTAAAGTAATCCTTCCATCTACATCACTTTTAGATGTTTCGGTAAAATTACCATTTTCTTTACTTATATCTTCATCTTTTAAATCTTTTAGTTCTTCGATAATTTCACTTTTTTCTTTATTAGCATAACTGTCTTTAAGCTTCCAAACTTTTAACTTAGTATCTCTTATAGGTTTTTTCTCTTCTTTTCCCTTTTGCGAAATCAAGAAAATATCTATAGTTTCAGATGCAAATACTGTTTTGCTAATAAAGCCTATATTCAGAAGCAATACAAAAGCCATTACAATAGATATTAAATTTTTCGTAAATTTTTTCAATGCTTCTTCTCCTTCAACTAAAATTATATCAGGAGAAAACTCCTGATATAATTATTTAATTTTTATAGATTATTTTTCTTCAGCATTTCTTCTCTTCATTGCATAAACAGCAACTCCCATAAGAGTAATACCAATAACAGTGAAGATAACTGTACCTACTCCACCTGTTTGAGGAATAGTAACTTTTTTATTTATAACTTTTGTTGCATCTGTCTTACCAGCTTGATCTTGAGAATAATTAATATCTCCAGCACTTGAATAAGAATTTGCATTCACTTCAAAATCAATTTTTCCGCTTAATAATGCATAACCTTCAGGAGCTCTAACTTCTTTTAGTTTGTAGTTTCCTGCTAAAAGACCTGCAACTTCAAATTGACCATCTTTGTTGGAAGTGAATTTAACTGCCTTTTCTTCAGTAGTCCATTCATAGTCAGTTCTTACTTTTAAGAATGCTTTATCACGGATAACCTTAGCTTTTTCAATTTTTTCTTTAGCTTCTGTTCCTTCTTGACCTTGTTGCTTATTTGTTTCTAAATCATTATAAGCTTTTATTGCTTCGTCATATTTTTTTTGAGCTTCTGCATAGGCATCTCTGTCAGCTTTAACTGTAGCAGAGTCTTTTAATCCTAAGAATTTACCATCTGCATTTTCAACAACAAATTCAGCACCAGCTAATCTATCAGTTCCATTTTCGCCAGTTTTAACAAATTTCTTTCCATAAGTTACTACTTCTGGAGAAGTTGGAATTACAGGTACAGGACTATCAGGAGTTTTTGTATTCTTAACAGTAACCTTTCCTGCTTCAGTTTTATATTCAGGAGTATATCCTGCAACAATTTCTTTTACATAATATGTTTTACTTGCATCTAAACCTGTAAATTTATGATTAAAATTGTCCTTTTTAGTAACACTATCTACAACCTTATCATCTCCAGCAGTTGCACCTTTTTCATATAAGTAATATGTTACAGTAACACCAGCAGGAGCATTTCCTTCAGCCCAACTCTTTGTAACTTCTATAGAATTATCCTTTGGAGTTACTTCATTTTCTCTTGGATCTTTAAATTCTCTTACTTTATTATCATAATCAAATTTAACTTGGTTCTTATCTGGAGTATCAACTACAGCTTCCCCATTTAAAATAGCTTTATATTTTAAAATAAATTCAACTTCACCTTTTTTAGTAGCATCTTCAATTTTCTTAAGTCCATCAGCTTTGAAATTTAAAACAAATCCGCTGCCATTTTCTGTTAATTCATAATCAGTTCCAGAAGTTAATGTTACATCTTCAGCAGGGTCTAATACTTTAACAGTAAGTTCTAAACCTTTTTTGTAAGTAAGTCCCTTAGTCATTGTATCTTCCCATCTTAAAGTCTTATATTTAGCATCTTTAGGAAGTTTAGTTTTTACTTCGTATGGAACTTCATCACCAATCATCTTATTTACATTACCTTTTTGTTGATCAGCTTTATTATAATCTGTTTTTCCTTCAAGATTCTTATCAACTTGAGGCTTTTCTTGAACATTCTTTGGATAAACATGAGCATTTTCGATAACTCCGTCTTCTTTAACCAAAGGTAAAGTTATAAGAACTGGTACAGCTTTTTGAGAAGTTAATGTTTCTCCACCTTTACCAACATAAGTTGATTTTTCTCTAATTTCAACTATTTGGTATTCACCAGCAGGAAGCTTTGTAACATCAAAGTCTTTACCAGTAGCTGTTGTAAGACCACCTAAAATGTTAGGATCATCTAATCCAGTAGCATCTGAACCATCACTTTTAATGTATTTCCATTCACCAGCATCATTTTTCTTTTGCCATGCAAAATAAACACCAGGAATTTCTTTTACAGAATCAGGATGTCCACCACCAATTTTTGATAAAATTTGATTTAGTTGGTTAAGGTCTTGAGTTCCATTGTAACCACCTTTTTTAACTTTTTCACTATCCCATTTATCCAATTCATCTTTTGTCTTTAAAAGTAATTTATGCAAAGTTACTTTTTTTGTTCCATTTCCTTCAGCACTTACTTTTGCAGGTGAAAACATGGATGAAAACATTCCGATAACCATTGCAAATGCTAATACACTTGAAACAATCATCTTAGTTATTTTTTTCATAACTAATCTCTCCTCCTATAAATAAATTCTTATAATTTTTGAGCTTACATAAGTAAAATTTGACTTATTAATGTCAAATTTTTGCAAATTATACTCTTATAAATTTAAATTTTATGAATATCTATGCTAAATATTCTATAATTTCACGATAAGTATATCATTAATTCAGAAAAAAAACAATAGAAAATCCAAAGATTTTTATAAATTTGTAAGTTTAATAATTTTTTACTCTTAGGGATTGATTTTATTTTAAATATGTTGTAAACTGATAATGGTTAATTTTGTAGAAAAAAATTTCGAAGTGAATATTTATGCACAATAGTAAAAAACAATGGTATTTTATTTTTTGTTCATATTATATTTACGATTAACATATATTTATTTTCGGGGAAGGTAATGAAATGAAATCGAAAAAAGTCTTAATTAGTTGCTTTTTAGTTTTAGTTTTTTTATTTCAATTTACATCATCAGCTTTTGTTAATGCCGAAATAGGCTATACAACAAATCAAGAAGGAACTTTTCCAACTGATTATGATGAAATAGATGGTCTTATTAGAAATGCTAAAAATCAACCAATAGATTATGAAGATGCTAAGCTGTCCAAAACTGTTAGCAAAGGCGAAAAGGATGGAGAGTTTTATGTAGATTTAAAAATTGAAGGAAAATATAAAGAAGAAGATATTACTAAAGATATTGTAATTGTTTTGGATAACTCCAACTCAATGCAAAGAAATAATCGTGTTGGTATTGCACATAAAGTACTAAGTGAATTTACTAAGAATGTTCTTAAAGATGGAAAAGGAAAAGTAAGACTTGCCTTAGTAACTTATGGTACTGATGTATTCGATGGAAGATATGTAAGTCATGCTGCGCGTCCTGGATATTCATCTGATCTTTGTGTTAAACATTTTACAACAAATCCAAATGAAATTATTAATAAAGTCCCTAGTAATATTCCTACAACTCGAGGTCAAACATATCTTGGAGGAACATTTACACAAGCGGCACTTAAAGAAGCTCGTCAGATTTTAAGTACAAGTAATGCAAAGCAAAAAATAATAGTACATTTGACTGATGGTATGCCTACAAATTCTTATGAAATGACTTCGATAGACAGAAACGGAGCACAATTTTCTAATACCATAAAGGGAACTGGGCTAACTTACTTTTTAGGACAAAATTTTGCATATGAACATAATGCATATAATGTTTGGAATCCATTAACTAATAGTTATCTATATATCAATAACCATGGTATTCCAACATCTTATGAAGCTAAAAAGTTTACTAAAGATATTGCAACTTATACAATCGGTATTGAACTTGCACAAGAGAAATATAATGGTGGAAAATATTATCCAAGTGGAACACTTGAAAAACCTGATATTGTTAAGTTGATGAAGAGCATTTCAACTTCACCAAATCATTATTACGATTCTGCTAATGTAAATCAACTAAGCTCTATACTTAGCAAAATAGAAAAGGACATTCATAATACAGTTGTTAATGGAACTGTAACAGATCCTATGGGACAAATGGTAGATTTAAACTTGTCTAATCCTGAAAGTTTTAAACTTACTGCATCTAACGATTCTATTTTAGAAGCTGTAGAGATTAATTATAGTAGACCTACAAGACAACTTACTTTAACAGGTTTGCATCTAGGAAAGGATCAATGGGTTAACTTAAGATATAAGGTTAATTTAAGAACAGAAGATAAAGATTTTAAGATAGGAAAATTCTATCAGGTAAATGGTCCAACAAAATTGGTTCCTAAGAATAGTGACCCTAATAAATCTATCGATTTTCCAATTCCTTCTGTAAAAGCTGAGTATTTAGATATAAATGTAGAAAAGATTTGGAAATATAAGAGTGGTAATGAATTACCTGAAGAGATGCGAAAAGATGTTAAGATAAAGCTTATAAGGAAGTCGACTAATCCGAGAGTTCCAAATTCTAAAAAAGAAACAGTAATTGCTGAAAGAACTCTAAATAAAGCTAGTGATTGGAAGACTAAATTCGAAAAATTAATACCTTTTGACAATCTTGGATACTCTTTTGAATATTATGTTAAAGAAGAAGCTTTATCAAAAGACTTTGAAACTAAGATAGAATATTCAAATAATAAAAATTTCATTCAATCAACATCTGGAGATGTTAAGATAACGAATATAAAAGATATTGAAATTGAATTTTTAAAGTACAAAAAAGAAGGAAATAATAAAATTCCTATTGAAAATGTTGAGTTTGAATTATATAAAAAATCTCAAAACGGAGAATATGAAGTTGTAACTAAAGATAACAAGAAAGTTATTTCAAAGTCTGGTAATGACGGAAAATTCAAATTTAATGGACTTGAAGTTGGAGAATATGCAATTAAGGAATTAAAGGCTCCTGAAGGATACCGTACTCCTAAGGATTTTGTAAGATATTTTAAAGTAAATAAAAAAGGTGAAATTGAATATGATAATTCAATCTATTCATCTAAAGAAGCTTTTTATAATATCGAAAACAAGAAACTTACCCCAATGTACTTTATGTTAAATAAAGTGAATCTTTTAGGCGAGTTGATTAAAGAAGGAAACTTGGAATTAGAGCTAAAAGGAAGTTCAGGAAAGACTGAAATTTACGATTTAACTAAGAGTACAGCAGATGGCTTTAAGTTTGAAATTCCACTTGACTTTGAAAGTGGTACTTACATTCTTACTGAAAAGAATGCTCCTATGGGATATAAAAAATCAAATATTGAATATCACATAAAAATTGATAATGAAGAAAGAAAAATAATTTTAGAAAAAGAAGTTCAAAACGGAGTTTCTACAGTTAAAAATATTGTCTTATACCAAGAAAATGGAGAAGATATAGAAACTAAAAATCTCAATATTACAAATGAAAAAACAGTATATCCACATACAGGTGGAAGTGGAACAGCTTTGTTTATCATAACAGGAGTATTATTTATGGTATGTTCAGCTGGAGCATATTATATAGTTCAAAAGAAAAAATCAGTTTAGTAAATTAAAAAATTTATAAAAAAAGACCTTAAGTTTTAAAACTCAAGGTCTTTTCTATTGCGAAGCAACAAGGTTCCCGGGTTCCCACCCGATGCAAAGCATCGTGGAAGGGTGGGGTTCTTCTTGCTATTTTCTTTTTATTAAAAATCTTATAAATTTATATCCAGTAAAGAAAAATACAATCCACAATCCACCAGTAATAGAATATACCAAAATAGACATATTTTTTACATCTTTATTTGTTTCTTCTTTGGTTTCAACTTGTTCCCCAGTATTTTCTACTAATCTTTCACAATTTACAAGCAATCGATAAGGGCTTGGTGGAATTGCAGGGTCACATGTAAGCAATGTCAAAATATCCTTATCTTTTTCTGGTTCTAATTTTTCCCACTCATAAGGTTTTATAATTTCCGTATTTGAAACTAAATAAGTTAAAGTTTTTCCAGCTCTTTCAATATAAACTTTATCGCCTTTTTTCAGTTTGGAAATATTTAAAAACATTACATCTTTATACCAGCCTCTATGTCCTGCGATTACACTTCTATTTCCATTTCCTCCAGTTGGTAGAGCTGTTCCGTCGATATGCGCAACACCATTATCTAGATGTTTATAGGAGGCATCAAGTCTTATAGGTTTGTATAAATCTATGGCAGGAATTCTTATATATGCAAAAATTCCGTCAGGATCTCCTTTTTTAAATTCATAAACAGTGTTATATTCTTCATTGCTAAAAGGATCTACTATACTTGAACTTTTTACATTGTTATTATACTCTTTTATTGAACTTTCCAATTGAGTTTTTTCTTCTTCGCTCATTTTTTCTTGAAGTAACTTAAACTCTTCATACATGGACTTTTGCCTATAATTATTAAACACCAAATTAGTAAAAGTGTATAAAGGAAGTGAAATTCCTATAATCATAATCAAATATCCAACAATTCTTACTTTTTTACTTTTCATTTAATTTAACCCATTCTTTACAATTTAAGCTCTTTAATTCTCTTTCTAACATCCATATATTTCTTAAAATTATATAAGAAAATAATTAGTGCTATTATAAAAATCATAAGTAACCAATAAAAATATTTTCTGAAAAAACTTCTTCTCTTGCTAACATTTTTTGCCTTATCAAGTGGAGTGTATTCAATCCTATGCCCTCTAACTAAAAGTCTATGTGAATTAACCATATAAGGTGTACAAGTCAAAAGGGTTACATAATCCTTTCCGCTTTCAACCAAAATCGGAGAAAAATCTGATGGCTCAACAACCAAAATCTGATCAACTTCATAAGCTAAAACAGTTTGAATATTGTGAATGAAAAACACATCCCCTTTTTGTAATTTATCCAGCTTTGTAAAAAGTGCAGCAGTTGGAAGTCCTCTATGAGCAGTGATTACTGAATGTGTACCTTCTCCACCAACTGGAAGAGAAGAACCCTCCAAGTGTCCTGCTCCTTTTTGTAAAATATCTTCTGAAGTTCCTGCATAAATCGGAAGATTTTCATCAATCTTAGGTATTTCAACATGACCTATCAACTCTCCAACTTGTAACATTCTCGCATACTCCGCTACTCCCCTATTTTTTTCTTCTTTAGAATAAGGGTCAGAAAGTTTGGAAGGATCAAGTGTTGAATTATATGCCTTAGCAAGTTTTATTCTCTCTTCTATTTCTTCTTTAGAGAGTTTTCCCGCTTCCTTTTCAAAGTTTTCAATACGCTTTCCACTATCAACTCTATAATACCATTGAGATACAAAAGGATAAATCATAATGCAAAATCCGATTAAAAAGACGAAGATAAAAGGAAGTTTTGTCTTTTTACAGCTTTTGCCTTTAGCTTTATTATCTTTAATTTTCATAAAAACCTCTATTTAATATTATCTACATCTATTTTTTCTAGTTTTTTACTAATTTTTTTCCTCTTTCTAACATAATACAAAGTGGAAATGATTAAAATTACAAGTAAAAATAAAATAAAGTAGAATAAATACATATACCAGATATTCTTTTTGCCCTCCAATAACTCCTTATTAACAAGGTCTTTGTCATATTCAACCCTATGTCCCCTGACTAATAATCTATGAGTATTAATCATATAAGGTGTGCAAGTTAAAAGAGTAGCATAGTCTTTTCCTTCGGAAATAAGTAAATCATCAAAAGTTGAAGGTTCAACAACTTTGATTTGATCAACCTGATAAGCCAAAGTTTCAGCAAAATTATGAATATAAAATTTATCTCCAATTTGAAGTTTTGAAAGATTTGTAAATAAAGTTGCAGTAGGAAGTCCACTATGTGCAGTTATAACAGTATGTGTGTTAATTCCACCAATAGGAAGAGATGTCCCTTCCAAATGACCTGCACCTTTTTGAAGGACTTCTTCATCAGTTCCCGCATAAATTGGCACATCAACATCAATGGCAGGTATCTGAACATGGCCAATATACTCGTGAATTTCTATCATTCTCGCATACTCAGCCTTACCAGCTTTCTTTTTTTCATCAGAATAAGGGTCCTTAGTAACTTCATTATGCAAAGTGCTATTATATGCCTTTGCTAATTCCATTCTTCTTTTAACTTCTTCTTTTGACAATTTTTCTTTCTCGCTATCAAAAGTAGAAATAACATTATTTGATTCAACTCTATAATACCATCTTGTGATTATAGGATACATAAGTATCCCAAACCCAAGTAAAAAAACTAAAATAAAAGGCCAATTACTTTTCTTTTTGGACTTTTTCTTAGAAATTTTTATATCTATATCACTCATAAAAACTCCTTAAAAATATTAATCATTTATTATCAAAATATTAACAATTTATTAAATAATTCAAAAACGCTTAACTATTATTATATTATTTTTTGCATAAAAATACAAGAGATAAAAGCATAAAAAAACCGTCATAGTTGACGGTATTTTATAACAGTGAAAAATCTTCCATATTCCAAATTTCTGTCGCTATTTCTGTATAAAAGTCTTTTTCGTGAGAGATTAAAAAGATTCCACCCTTATATTCCTTTAAAGCTCTTTTTAATTCTTCCTTTGACTCTGGGTCAAGATGGTTTGTAGGTTCATCAAGCATTAGAATATTTGTCTTTTCATTTAAAATCTTACAAAGTCTTACCTTTGCCTGTTCTCCCCCGCTTAAAACTTTCATCTGTGATTCGATATGCACAGTTGTAAGAGAACATTTTGCTAGGGCAGCACGAATTTTAAATTGTTCCCAACTCGGAAATTTCTCCCACATCTCATCAATTGGTGTATTGTTATTTTCGTAATGCTCTTCTTGTTTAAAATATCCTATTGCTAAGTTTTGACCAAAAGAAACAGAACCTGAAATAGCTTTAATATTTCCAAGAATTGTATTTACAAGAGTTGTCTTACCAAGTCCGTTTGCTCCTACAATGGCAATCCTATCTCCTCTTTCCATACGAAGATTTAAAGGCTTACTTATAGGCTTGTCATAACCTATTACCAAATCTTCTGTTTCAAAAATTAATCTGCTTGTGGAAGGAGCTGTTTCAAAATAGAATTCAGGCTTTGGCTTTTCTCTTACAAGCTCAATCTTTTCCATTTTATCAAGTTTTTTCTGTCTTGACATCGCCATATTTCTAGTAGCAACTCTAGCCTTATTTCTTTGCACGAAGTCCTCAAGTTCTTGAATTTCCTGTTGTTGTTTTTTGTAAGCAGCTTCAATCTGTCTTTGTTTCAACTCTTTCAGTCTTAAAAACTCGTCATAATCTCCAACATATCTATTTACTTCACAATTTTCAACATGGTAAATCAAATTTATTACAGAATTTAAAAATGAAATATCATGAGAAATTAAAATAAAGGCATTTTCATAATTTTGTAAATATCTTCTAAGCCAATTTATATGCTCCTCATCTAAATAGTTAGTAGGCTCATCAAGAAGCAAAATATCAGGCTTTTCTAAAAGCAATTTTGCAAGTAAAATCTTTGAACGTTGTCCACCTGAAAGGTCAAAAGCAGGTCTATCAAGCCAATCTTTAATTCCCATATTATGTGCAATTTCATCAATCTTGGAATCAATCATATAAAAATCATTCGTTTCAAGTAATTCTTGAAGCTCCGCCGCATCAAGCATTATATCATCAAGTTCTTGATCTGATAATTCACCCATCTTCATATAAATATCATTTAATTCACTTTCAACTTCAAAAAGATATGAAAAGGCTGATTTTAAAACATCACGAACAGTCATATTCGCACCAATTACAGAATGTTGGTCAAGATAGCCAATTCTTACTCTCTTTGCCCATTCGATACTTCCTTCTTCAGCTTCAAGTTTTCCCGTAACCAAATTTAGAAAGGTACTTTTGCCCTCTCCATTTGGTCCAACAAGTCCTATATGTTCACCTTTTAAAAGTCTAAAATTTACATCTTTAAGTATTTGACGACCACCAAAGCTGTGGCTCAAATTTTTTACAGTTAAAATACTCATTTCTTCTCCTTTTAGTATAGCTCTACATATTTTACCATATTTTTCAATTTAAGTAAAAATTTAAACAACTAATTAAAAGGACATATATCTCAACACAAAAAAAGCCGTCATTTCTGACGGCAATGTTCAATATTAAAGTTTTTTAAGCATCTGATCTTGAAAATCCGTTTTTCATTTCACAACTTGCTGTGAAAAGTGTTTTGTCAAGCAAATCATTTGTTTGGTCTTTTACAAAATCTGTTATCTCATCATTTGCTTTTTCTAAAAATTCGTGAACATTCTTTATCTTTGATTTGTTTTTCAAAAATTCTTTATCATATTTATTCAAGAATGTACGACATTTTGATTGAACTGCATTTTGATATCTTTCAACATGAGAAGCAGTTGATGGAAAATGCGCATCGCAAAGTGCTCCGATAATACGATTTATCCAATAGAAATTATCTGTTGAAGGAGTAAGAGTTGTATTTTCTAAATATTCAGGTGTTTTAGTAATATTTGCATAATATGGAACAATTGCATTAAATACATTTGAACCGAAGGATAACCACTCAATACTTCTAATTTCTTCAGGCATATAAGGTCTTATTTGAACCAAAGCCAAAACATCATTACGATTTATACCTATAGGTCTGAATTTTCCCTTTTGTGATAAATCTCCATTCCTTAGATATGGGTCATAAGGAGTTCCTTGATAGTGATTAGACATAATATACTTAACATCTTCTATTGTAATCTTCTTTTCAGGAATCATGCACCAAGGAAGATTATCACTATGTGGTTTAAATTCAGCATTTTCACCATCCCAATCGAAAGTATTTGGATTGAAATATCTTAGCATTACCCAAGCACGAGGTGTATTGTAAGTATGATCTGCATCGGAATGACTTCCAAAAGCAACTCTCGGATTGAAAGGTTCTTTATAGTCTTCATCTTCATCATAGTCAAAACCTTCTTCAAAATCATCAAGAAGTTTTTCAAGAGACATATCAGTAGATAAGTCAAGGAAATTTTCTTCAACAAATTCTTTTAAATCTGATGAACACATAAATTCTTCTTTTGCTCCATAAGCATCTTCAAAATCAAAATGATCAAGTCCGAATTGATTTGGCATTACAACATAAACCTCATCAGGAACTCTTCTTGCTA
The DNA here is from genome assembly GCF_963524015.1 of uncultured Parvimonas sp. Lineage (NCBI taxonomy): Bacteria > Bacillati > Bacillota > Tissierellia > Tissierellales > Peptoniphilaceae > Parvimonas > uncultured Parvimonas sp. The sequence goes on from NZ_CAURDT010000007.1 coordinate 40,679, forward strand.
TCCAATGATGACCTCCGATTGTTTCAAACCACCAAATAGAATCAACATCTTGAAAAGCAATTCCGTTACTTTCATAAGTTCCGTATTTTTCTATTAATGCACCAAGTCTTTCAACACCTTCTTTAGCACTATTTATATAAGGAAGGGTAATTACAACAAAATCTTCCTCTCCTATTCCACCTTTTTTTATAATGTCAGGTTCAAATTCTATTAAAGGATCCGCTCCCAAAACTCTTTCATTTGTAGTAATTGTTTCTGTTGCAGTCATTGAAATATTTTTTTCATTAACGCCACATGCTCCCCAAACTCCACGCCATTTTTTTACATTTGGAAGACAAGTATAACGCATTGGATTTTTAGGCAATTCAATTTCACAATCTGTACGAACAGATTTATAATGAATTGGTTGATCCTTAGGCTCAACAACGATAAATTTTTTTGATTTAAACATTCCCGCTGAAGAATCTTCAATACGAGCAACCAAAGTTGAACCGTCATAACTTGCTTTTTTACCTATAAGAATTGTAGTACACATAACAAACCTCTCTTTCTAAATAATAATTATTATTAACTACAATTATATTATAACTCAAATTAACAAAAAAGTAAAAATATTTTTTGTTGTTTCACAAAAAACTTAACCATTTCTCCTATTTTAAATTATGAATACAATGAAAAACAAAATGCTTCACATCATAGTGCTTTGCAAATAAATGCACCTAACACGTCATCTCAACTATTTGTTTGTTTGCAATCAATAGTATTCCCGAAAGAAATCTAAACAAGGTTTATTATGTATCTACGATACATTTACTTTTGCTTGTTTACAAGCAAAAGTATGAGATCTTTCGACTTCGTTACACTTCGCTCAAGATGACGTATAAAGAGAATATCTTTGTCCAGTAGCCAGACGTTAATAGTAAATAAACTTCAATAAAATTTAAAAATTGTATATTATAAAGAAATAACTCACGTCATAGAACTTTGAAATTAAATACCTCTAATACGTCATCTCGACCGAAACGAAGCGTAGCTGAGTGCAGTGAATCTAGCTCTAACTTTGTTTACTTGTAAACAAAAATAGGTCTGACGAGGTTATTGTATCATTTGATATAATAACTCTGGAAAACTCATAAAGTTCTATTATCATAAATAAATTTCATATATTATTAAAAATTATATACAAAACTAAATACTTCACGTCAAAATCTTTTGCAATGAAATGCCCCTAACACGTCATCTCGACCGGAGTGAATCTAGCCCTAACTTTGTTTATTTGTAAACAAAAGTAGGTCTGACGGGGTTATTGTATCATTTGATACAATAACTCTGGAGATCTCACACTATTATTTGCTTGCAAATAATAGTAAGTCCTGCAAAGGACTTAAAAAAATAAAAATGTTAAATATAACTACTATGTAAATTTTCTAAAGCTCCATTTAATATGAAAATTTCATACCGATGTATCTGCGATACATTTACTTTTGCTTGTTTACAAGCAAAAGTATGAGATCTCTCCACTTTGTTTCGCTTTGCTCAACTCCGGTCGAGATGACGTATAAGGATTAATACTTAGTTTAGTGGCTAGACGTTAACAGTAAATAAACTTAAAAATTTATTACAAAAAACAATTAATGATAACCCTCCATTAATTGTCTTTTATAATATAAAACTATTTACTTTTTAATAATCTGTTGACTTCCTTTTGTACTTCTTCATAATTGTATCCTGCATTTTCAAGCCTTGCACGTCTTAATTCGCCATTGCCCCAGTTTCCTTGAATGACTTCTTTGGCGACATCTCTTATAGCTTTTTCATTTATAAAAGCTCTGTAATCAACCCAGCCCTTTAATTCCTTTACATAGTAGTAACTTCCCCATTTTCGGGTTAAAGTTACTTCTTCTGCTTGATGATTTTGTGTCGTTCCAATCATACTCTTATCCTCACAAAACCAAGGCAAACTGTCGATTGAATAGTAGCCTTTAATTTTACTCTTTATATCCAAAAGCTCCATATATTCTCCTTCATCTTGAAATTCTTTTAATCTATATACAAAATAATGTGGTCTACCTGCATAAACCCAGAGTTTATCGTGATTATCCACAGAAATTCCATTTGCAGAATAATTACAATGAATAATTCTGTTTTCATCAATGAAAATTCCAGTATGTCCAAAACTTGCGCTATTATTTTCCTTTTTTCCCCAGATAAAAATATCTCCTCTTTTGGCATTCCAAGGAAGATTATCTGTTATCTTTTCAAAACCATTCTCTGTAAGCCACGAATGTTCGTGTTTGGTGTCAATAGTCCAACCATTACTTTTTGCCCCTGCACTCCTAAGTGCATAATATACAGAAGATGAACAATCATAACTGGAGGATCCATTCCTATTTTGCATAGAATAAGAAACCTTGCCTTTTCTGTTTTCAAACCACTTTATAGCCTTTTCAATATCTATCATAAAAACTCCTATTTAAGTTTAACAACTAATTCATTTATAGCCTTTGTAAGTTCGTCAATCTTCTTTTCAAACCTAAGCAATAAGAATACAGAAAGAGCAACAGGAAAGCCTACATTTGAAATACTTGCAATTATATTTTCCATTTTTCCCTCCTATCTTAAGTAAAAAAAGACCCAAAGGTCTTTTTTTACTAGATTACTGTTACTTCATCATAGCTTGTTGAAATAATATTAGCCTTTTTAATTCCAGTAACTTTTAAATTATCCTTAGCCAAAACTGACTTATAATCAAAAGTTTTTATAATATCAGAAGCTTCATCTGCTGATATATTTTTTATATTAGAAATTGTAAATGCCATATTTTTTCCATCCTCTAATATTAGAGTCATACTTAATGTTTTCTTCATACTTTACCTCCTATTCTAAAGTTGTTTCTACGACTTTAATTGTTTCTTTTCTTGTACCGTCAATAAATTTTTCAACGAATTCTCCTAATTTCTTTAAATTTTCATCAGAAGATTCACTTTGAATATTCTTAACAGTTACACTTCTCTTTTTAGAATTAGCAAGGTTAAAACTAACCTTTAAATACTTTTTAGCCATATCTTTTCTCCTTTTTTAGTTATTTTGTAAGCCTTACACTTATATAATAAAAATTTTTAAAAAAAAGGGGGGGATAAGGTATATTTATTATTCCTTTAACTTGTTTATAGCGACTTTTTATGTTAAAATAATTAATACTAAGAAATTTGGAGGCAATATGAACAACGGGATATTTAAAATTATTTCGTACCTGATTTTATTAATTTATACATTATTTACCTTTGGTAATTTATATATGATATTACAAAAAAAGAATACGGAAAGAAATTTTTTCAATGTATTATTAATGCCATTATTGGCATTATTCTATTTTTTTAGATTTAAAAACCATGATATTTTAATATATCTAGCTATTTTATTCTTCTGGTTTGGAGATGTTTTATTCACTAGAAGAAATAAGAAAAACATAATTATGGGTCTTCCTTTATTTATAATCGGAATGACTTTTTATATAATAAAACTCGTAAATTTCATAAAAATAACGAATTTAAACTATTTACTTACAATATTGCTAATGGTATTATATTTTGGATTTGTAGCTTTTGAAATTATTGTTTCATTTGAATATGCGAGTGAATACTTTAGAAAAGATATTATATATCTTTATGCATTTGCATTTTTTAATGCAACTCTTTGTATTTTGACTATTTTAACTGGAATTTTCAATTACAGAAGTGGTGTATTATTTTTGATTTTCGGAAGTAATCTATTCCTTATATCAAACTCATTATTTTTGTTTGTTGCATTTATTAAAAACAATAGATTTTTTAACATTTGTACAACATTTACCTATTCAATTGCAAAATTTCTTTTAATAATGGGTTTCGGACTATTGTTAGTATAAACGACTGTATTCAGTCGTTTTTTTATTGTGAAAACACATACATTTTTACCTTAAAAAAATTTAACTTTTCAATGCTTTAAAAATAAAAAATATTTTATTAAAAACCTTTATAAAAACTACTTTTTCCATTGTGTTTTTATACTTTTTATGGTAAAATAATTTCAGTATTTATTTATCGGAGGTATATTGAATTGGAAGAAAAGAATATTGGAAGATTCAAAAAAGATATTGGACTCGAAAACTTTCTTTGCCTTGGTTTATTCCTAACTTTTTTTATCTTAATTGGTAGAAAAATGGGTGGAATAAATATGATCAAAACTATGATGAATACAGGTTTTGACTTGCTTATGAACGTATGTCTTTACTTGATGGCGATTGCCGTATTGGCTGGAGCAATTTCAGGTCTATTCTCTGAATTTGGAGTAATAGCTCTTGTAAATAAACTTCTGTCAAAAATTATGAAACCTATTTATGACTTACCAGGAGCTTCATCTCTAGGTATGTTAAATTGTTATCTTTCAGACAACCCTGCTATCTTAACATTAGCACATGATGATAACTTTAGACGTTATTTCAAAAAATATCAAATGCCAGCTCTTACAAATCTTGGAACTGCTTTTGGTATGGGTCTTATCACTACAACTACAATGATGGGACTTAATGTTGAAGGAGCTGTTACAAGTGCTTTAATCGGTAACTTGGGAGCAGTTATAGGTAGTGTAGTATCTGTTAGACTTATGATGCTTGCTACTAAAAAAATGTATGGAACGACTGAATATGTTGAAGTAAAGTCAAGTGTTGAAATTCCGGAAAACTCAAGAGTTGTACGAGAAGGTAGTGCAGGTTCAAGATTCATCCAAGCTATCCTTGATGGTGGAAAAGTTGGAGTTGATATGGGACTTTCAATTATTCCTGGCGTTGTAATCATTTGTACATTAGTTATTATTCTTACAAATGGACCTGGAGCTGAAGGAGTCTATACTGGGGCAGCTAACGAAGGTGTTGGCATTCTTCCATGGATAGGATCAAAATTATCTTTCATACTTAATCCATTATTCGGTTTCAGCTCTCCAGAAGCAATAGCAGTTCCAATAACTGCATTAGGCTCAACAGGAGCAGCAATAGGAACAGTTGCAAAAATGGCAGCAGTAGGAAAAGTTTCAGGAAACGACATAGCAGTATTTACAGCAATCTGTATGTGCTGGAGTGGATATATCTCAACTCACATTGCAATGATGGATGCACTTGGAACAAAAGAAGCAACAGGAAAAGCATTAATCAGCCATACAATTGGTGGATTAGTTGCCGGAGCTGCAGCACATATTTTATATATGTTGTTCCATTTATTCTAAAAATTACAAAAAATAAAGGAGTGAATTTCACTCCTTTTTTATTGTTTTAATTACTTTATTAATTTATTCTTTTTAGCTATTTTTTTGATTTTGTCTAAGTCGCTTTTGTCGTATTCTTGTCTTAAGTCTCTGAAGATTTTAAAGTTTACCATTATGGTCTTTCCGCTGTTTTCAATTGAAAAACTTCTTATTCTATCCCATCTGTAGAGCTTTGCAACTAATTGCCATGGGTGAATAATCCCTCTTTCACTTATTCCTGCACTAATCATGCTTGTAAAGAATGCCAGCCACCAAGATAAAACAATTATGTAGCCCACTAAGTCGTTTTTTAATTTATATCCTGCAAATAGCATAAGAGCTAATGCAATTATTAGAGTCATTAATGTGAATTTTGTAAACTTTACTTTTATGATACAAGTTAGTCTCCGATAGATGTTAAAAAGACATAAAAGTAAAGGAATTAAAATTAACGGTAACATAGTTTCTCCTTAAAATTCCATTTTTAAACTTCTTTTAAAAAGATTATCCAAAATTTCTTTTGGGTCTTTTTTATTATATATTATTTCATAAACTGCATTTGTTATAGGCAATTCAACATCGTATTTTTCGGATAAATCCATTAATGCCTTTGTTGTGAAATATCCCTCTGCAAGTTTTTCAAAACTTTCTCCTTTTACAAATTTTTCACCAAATTTTCTGTTATTACTAAATTCGGAAAAAACAGTAGCTTCATAATCTCCAAGATGACAAAGTCCATATGCACAGCTTTTATCTCCACCCATTTTTTCAATAAGTCTTGCAATTTCTCTTGTTCCTCTTGACATCAAAGCTCCCTTTAATGAGCTTAAATTAAATCCGTCAAGCATTCCCGCAGCAATTCCTATAACATTTTTTGAAGCTGCTCCGATTTCATTTCCCAAAAGATTAGTCCCATAGTAAAATCTGATTAAATTACTTGAAAAAGAATCAACTAATTTTTTAACCAATTCCCTATCGTCTGAGTCTATTACCATACAATTTGGAATTCCATTTGTAAAGTCTTGAACATGTCCCGGTCCAATCCAAGCACCACAAGAGTAATTTTCTCCTAGAATGTCTTTTACAATTTTTGTAGGAGTAAAACCTGTTTTTATTTCAATTCCCTTCATACAGAGAATAATTGGAATATTTTTCTCTTTAAAAAGGGATTTGTTCTCATTTAATAAATCCCTTAAACCCTGTGTTCCAACAGAAATGATAATTAAATCTTTATCGAAAACATCATTTATATTTGTTGTTAAAGAAATGGACTTTGGAAGTTCAAGAAAATTATTTTTCCTATTCTCTAAAAAGTTTTTCATCTTTTCTGAAGTTTCTCTTCCGTATAAAGTAACTTCATTTCCTATTTTATCTAAATACCAAGCTATGAAACTTCCCCATCTTCCACAGCCTATAACAGCAATTTTCATAAAATCTCCTATTTTTCTTCTAACATGTCTATTCTTTTTTGATGACGACCACCCTCGAAGTCCTCTTCAATAAAAGTTTTTACAATGTCTTTTGCTAGTTCAATTCCAGTAACTCTTGCCCCCAAGCAAAGAACATTTGCATTATTATGTTTTCTTGTCATTCTAGCTGAAAAACTTTCACTGCAAAGACCTGCACGAATTCCTTTAACCTTGTTACAAGCTATTGAAATTCCGATACCTGTTCCACAGATTGCAATTCCTAAAGAATTTTTATTTTCTAAAACTTTTTTACAAACAGCTTGTCCAAAAAGTGGATAATCCACGCTTTTAGTTTCATCTGTTCCTACATTTATAACTTCATGTCCCAATTCTTCTAAAAATTTTACTAATTCATTTTTCATTTCAACTGCTGAATGATCATTACCAATTATTATCTTCATACAACTCTCCTTAATTGCTATTTAATATAACTAATAATAATATATTTCTTAAGTATAGTCAAGTATTTAAGTGACTTATAAAGATACTATATAGTAAACAATATAAATTTTAGTAACTTTATAATTGACCTAAGGTTAAAAAAGTGATATAATAATACCAAGAATTAGCAAACTTAACCCAACAACTTAAAATACCGTCATGTCTTAAAATCAGGAGGAAAGATGTACGACAGAGAGAAAATTATAGAAGATTTTAGTCCTTTGATTAAAGCGAGTATAAAAAAGTATTTTGCAAATTACATAAGTTATGAAGATGCATATCAAGACGGAGTTATAAAAATTTTGGAGCTTTTGGAGAGCTATAAAGGTGGTGGAAAAGTTTCACTTGAATGCTATTTAAAATATCAATTAAAATTTTTTTATATGCAAAAATTTTTTAAAAGAAAAAAAGAAACTGAAAAGACATATTCTAAAATATATCAGACAAAAGATGATGAGACAATCGAAGTTTTGGAGCTTATTGTTGATGAAAATGCAGATACACAAAGAGAGATTGAAACAAATGAATTGAATAAAAAGATAAGAGAAATTGTGTCCACTCTCCCCCAAAAGCAAAGAGAGGTTATAGAATACAAATTTTATGAGAATTTAAAAAATAAAGAAATTGCAGAGAAAATGAAAATAAAGGAAGACACAGTTAAGGAGTATTATAAAATAGCAAAGAAAAAACTTAAAGTTAAGTTTGTAGAAAATGAAATAGATATTAGAGAGTTGTAGTGTTTAGATACCAATGGGATGTATCTACGATACATTTACTTTTGCTAAAGCAAAAGTATGAGATCTCTCCGTTCCACTCAGCTTCGCTTCGTTACAGTCGAGATGACGTGTAAGGAGAATACTTCGTTTTATAGCTAGACGTTAAAAGTAAATAGAATTTAAAGAATATTTAAAATTTTATATAAAATTAAAATTTTTCACGTCATAGTACTATGTAAAGGAATTTTTCTAACACGTCATCTCGACCGTAGTTGAGCAAAGCGAAACGAAGCGAATCTAGCCCTAACTTTGTTTACTTGTAAACAAAAGTAGGTCTGACGCAAAGATTGTTCAAATCTTTGATTTGAGTACAATCGACTGTGAAGATCTCAACTATTGCTTGTTTATATTTCTGAAAGAAATCTAAACATATTAATGTATCGTAGATACATCAATAATTAAATCTTCTCCCCCATATTCCGAAAAGGACTCTTTTGAGTTCTTTTTTTGTATATTTTTATGAAATTTTTACAATTTTGTGGTAAAATATAGTATGTATATTTATGTAGATTTTTAATAAGGAGAAAAAATGACAAATTTTATAGACGAAAAATATGATGTTGTTGTAATCGGAGCAGGTCATGCCGGTTGTGAAGCAGGTCTTGCAAGCGCTAGACTTGGACTTAAAACTGCAATTCTTACAATAAGCATGGATTCAGTTGCCGATATGCCCTGCAATCCAAATATAGGTGGTACAGGAAAAGGCCATTTAGTTCGTGAAATTGATGCTCTAGGCGGAGAAATGGCGATAAATATAGATAAGACTTTTATTCAATCCAGAATGTTAAATACTTCTAAAGGTCCAGCTGTTCACAGTTTACGTGTTCAAGCAGATAAAAAAATGTATCATACTGAAATGAAAAAAGTTTTAGAAAACGAAAAAAATATAGATTTAATTCAAGCAGAAGTTAAGAAAATTTTAACTGAAAATAATGAAATAACAGGAGTTTTAACGACTTCAAATGAAATCTTCCCTGCAAAGGCAGTTATCATCTGTACGGGAACTTATCTTAAATCTATGATTTTAATTGGAGAAAACTGTTATGAAAGTGGTCCAAACAACTGGAAATGCTCTACTTATTTAAGTGATAGTTTGAGAAATTTAGGTATTCCACTTAGACGTTTCAAGACAGGTACTCCTGCAAGAGTTCATAGAGACTCCATTGACTATTCAAAAATGGATATCCAAAAAGGAGATGACAATATAATTCCATTTTCCTTTATGAATGAAGGAAAAGATATAGGAAATCATAAGGAAGATTGTTTTTTAACTTATACAACTTTGGAAACTAAACAAATAATCGAAAAAAATCTTCATAGAAGTCCTATGTATGCAGGAATTGTAAAGGGCGTAGGTCCAAGATATTGTCCTTCTATTGAGGATAAAATCGTACGTTTTAATGAAAAAGACGAACATCAAGTTTTTATTGAGCCTGAGGGTTTAGATACTTCTGAAATGTATGTTCAAGGTGTCAGCAGCACTCTTCCCCTTGAAGTTCAAAAGCAGATGTATAAAAGTATTTTAGGACTTGAAAATGTTAAGATAATGCGTCCTGCTTATGGAATTGAATATGATTGTATTGATCCAACTATTTTAAGAGCTACTTTAGAACATAAGGATATTAAAAATCTTTTCTTTGCAGGTCAAATCAACGGAAGCTCTGGTTATGAAGAAGCTGCAAGTCAAGGTATTATCGCAGGGATAAATTCGGCAATGAATATTTTAGGAAAAGAACCTTTTGTTCTTACCAGAAGTGATGCCTATATCGGAGTTTTAATCGACGATTTGATTACAAAAGGAACTGACGAGCCTTATAGAATGATGACTTCAAGAACTGAATACAGACTTTCTTTAAGACAAGATAATGCAGATTTAAGACTTACGGAAATGAGTTATAATATAGGTTTGGCAACAAAAGAACGTTACGAAAAATGCCTAAACAAAAAGACTTTAATTGAAAATGAAATAAATAGACTAAAATCTTCTATATTAACTCCAAAGGAAAATACAAATAAGGCTTTGGAAGACTTAGGAAGTATGAAACTTAAAACTGCAGTAAGCCTTTATGATTTAATAAAAAGACCTGAGCTTGACTATGAGATGATTAAGGATTTAGACACAACTCGTGAACCTTTGGATAGAGAAATAAAAATGCAAGTTCAAACTATGATTAAATATGAGGGTTATATTGAAAAACAAAGTCAACAAATAGAGGCATTTAAAAAACTTGAAAACAAAAAACTTGAAAATATCGACTATAATTCCCTATCTGGACTTAGAATTGAAGCAGTTCAAAAACTTGCAAAATTCAGACCTGAAACAGTAGGACAAGCTAGTAGAATTTCAGGAGTAAGTCCAGCAGATATAAATGTTTTGCTTATTCATCTTGAAACTCAAAGGAGAAAAAATGGATAATTTAAGAAGTTTAACTCAAAAAGAAAATATTATTTTAAGCGATATAGCTTTGGAAAAGTTTGAAATTTACAAAAAATTAATTCTGGAATGGAATGAAAAAATAAATTTAACAGCTATTACAGATGAAGAAGCTATGAATACAAAACATTTTTTAGATTGTCTATTGCTTACAAAAACTGGACTTTTTGATGACGATAAAACTGTTTTAGATGTAGGAACTGGTGCAGGTTTCCCTGCAATTCCACTTAAACTATATAATGAAAATTTAAAAATAACAATGTTAGATAGCTTAAATAAAAGAATTAAGTTTTTAAATATCGTAATTGAGGATTTGAATTTAAAAAACATAGAGGCTATTCATGGTCGCGCCGAAGAAGTTGGAAGAAAAGACGGATTTAGAGAAAGTTTTGATATAGTGAGTTCAAGAGCAGTCGCTTCCCTATCTTTACTTTTGGAATTTACAATTCCATTTTTAAAAGTAAATGGACTATTTCTTGCAATGAAAGGGCCTTCATATCTTGAAGAAGTCGAAACTTCAAAAAATGCACTTAAAAAATTAAATTGCAAATTGGAGAATGTATTGAATTTTAAAATCGAGCAAAATGGAGAAATTTCAGAAAGAAATATTTTGATTATTAAAAAGGTAGGAAAAACTCCGAATAATTTTCCAAGAAATATGGGACAGATAAAGAAAAAACCATTATAAAAGAGTAAAAGAAGGTTGAAATACCTTCTTTTTTTGTGTTTATAATATTTTATAGAAAAGGAGACTTCTAGTACAACTACCCAACAGACCCGCTTTTGTTTACAAGTAAAAATAAAATTACACCTAAATAATATTAACGTATTTATTCTAAGTATATCGACTATGAAAATCTAAATCATAAGCATAGGGCTTTATGAGATCTTTCGACTTCGTTTCACTTCGCTCAAGATGACGTGTTGAGGTGTGTTTTCTCTGCAAAATAATTCGACGTGAAACATTTTATTTTATATAAAATTTTTAATACCATTTGAAATTTATTTACTGTTAACGTCTAGCTATTGGACAAAGTATATTCCCTTATACGTCATTTCGACTGTAGCGTAAGCGAAAAGAATCTAGCCCTAACTTTGGTCGAGATGACGTGTTGGGAGCTTCTCTTTGCAAAGTTCCATAACGTGAATTATTTCTGTTTAAATACAAAAAAATGAAGGTCGTTACTGACCTTCATTTTTTATCATTTAATCTTTCGATTATTTTGATCTTTTTCTACGTTTAGAATCTAATAATGCAACTAAAGCTCCTGATCCAAGTAACATATTTACATATGCTGTTAAGTTTGAACCTATATTTGTCTTAGGTAATCTAGGTTTCTTCAATAAGATAGTTTGATCTGCATCATTAATATCTCTATGAGAAGCTATTTCTCTTCCTTTTTCATACATTGTTTCAAATGCTACTAGTTTACCTTGTGTTAAATATTTAGCTTCAACAACTGTACTTAACTCAATTGTACCATTACTCTTTTCAGTAACAAAAGTTTTTTCAACAGTTAATGGCTTACCATTTACTAATAATTCTTTTCCTGTAGCTTTATCCATCCAAACAAGTTTAACTGTATATTCTTTACCAACAACTAAATTAGTATAATGAACATAGTCTGTTAATGTCAATGATTGTTCAAGAACTGCTTCTTTCTTACCATTAACCTTAGCTTCTGTCTTTAATTTAGATTTTGGTTGATTTACTCTTACAGTTTGATTTTCATCATTTATATCTTTATGTGCTGCTACTAGAACATTGTCCTTGTACACTTCTTCAAAAGCTACTAATTGTGTATCTTTTTCGAAATGTTTAGCATCAACAGTTACGCTTAATTCGATTTCGCCGTTTTCTTGTTCAGCTACAAATTCTTTTTCTACTGTAACTTCTTTTCCATCTACTAAGAATGGCTTTCCTGTTTCCTTATCCATCCATACTAACTTAGCTTTATAAGTTTTTCCTACTATTAAGTTCTTATATTTAACTACGTCTGTTAAAACTACTTTATCAGTTGGTGCATCTTCTTTTTCGCCATTTACTTTTGCTTCTGTTTCTACTGTTG
>NZ_CAURDT010000008.1:0-45871 GCF_963524015.1 uncultured Parvimonas sp.
TACAAGTAAGATTGATTGCACAGGGGTTTGGGGATTTCCCCAACAAGCAAAATGGACGAAAACAGGCAGCACCTTTATGGTATGCTTCGTCCATTTTTTCGTAAGTGCATATGCACTTACTGTGCTTGCTATTCTACAAGAAACAAGTTATAATTATGGAAATAATAAATGAATTTAGCAATGCATGAATTATTTAATAATTAATATAACGATTAATGAAATAAATAATAGTTTTAGATTTATGAGGTAATGTAAATATGAGTAATGTTAAAAATACATATGATAAAATTTTAGAAAGTGCAAGAAAGGAATTTTCAATCAAAGGTTTTGAAAATTCGTCAATAAGAAAAATAGCAAGTAATGTAGGGATAACATCAGGGGCAATTTATAAACATTTTAAAACAAAAGAGGAAATTTTTGATATCTTAGTCAAAGACACATTGATGTCATATTATGAAATGAATGAAAAACTGACGAACTCTGCTATTGAAGTTTTTTTGAGTAGTGATGTTGATGATTTTTCTTCTGTCTCATGTGATAGTAACAGAGAGGTTTTAGAGTTTATTTATGAAAATTTCGAAACATTCCAATTATTGTTTAATTGTTCTGTTGGAACTAAATATGAGAATATTAGGCATGAAATGGTTATGGCGGAAGTGAGTGGGGCAAAAAAACTTATTGATGTGATGAAATTAAAAGGCATGTCCATAGAAAGGGAAGATGAAGAATATTTACATATGTTATATAGTGTAGCATTAACTCCGTTATTTGAAGTCATTACTCATTCACATTCATATGAACAGGCAATTGTCGCATTTGAATTAATGTTGGAAGTTGTAGATTTTGGATGGAAAAAAATAATAGGATAATAGTTTATAAAAAGGTATTACAAGGTTGATTTTTGTTATGCGATAAAATTTTTGATAGAGTTGATTTCATAAATTCTATACTTTGACAAGTTTTAAAAATTATTTTTAATAAGCATGAGGACTAAAAAATATTTTTTAGTCCTCATGCTTATTATTATTTTATACTACTATCTATTTGAACAGTTGATATCGATGAGTTTAACTTATTGAAACCCAAAATAGTTAATTTTGATGATTGAGATGATATAAGCACACTACTATCTAGAAATAGTATTATACTCAAAGTTTCGTGATTGACAAAAGAAAAAAATAGGAGTAAAATTTAGGTAATCAGTGATTACCTAAATTTTATAATAAAGGAGAACAGTATGAATGAAACATTGGAAAAATTTACAATAGATATTGATAGAGCTGTTTTTTTAAGTATGTTATGGGTGCTACAAAAAAATAACTTATTTGTAAATGAAAATAATTATGTACATAAAGAAGATCTTTTTTTAAAGTTTGGTAAGTATAAATCTTATAATATAGTTTTGAGATGGATAGATATTTTACTTGATAATGACTACTTAATTAAAATAGACGAGTCAATATATAAAATGAAAAGAAAAATAATTATGTCGGATGATGATATAGGTTATATGTGGGAGAAACTAAAAAATATTCAATACAGTAGTATATGTCCATATGAAGTTATTGATTATTTTTATGAAAATGTAAAATACTTGGACTTATTTTTGCACGATAAATATAATCCGACATGGATTCTTTTTCCTAAGGGAAATACAAGGTATGCAGAAGTTTTATACGAACAAATTTATAGTGCAAAATATTTAAATGAAGTTCTTTCTTCTGAATTAGAAAAGATGATTACTGATAAAAGAATACATATTTTAGAGTTAGGGGCTGGTATAGGAGCAACTACTTCACAGGTAATCAATATACTTAAGGGCAAAGAAAAGTGTATTGAAGAATATTATTATACAGACATATCTAGATTTTTTCTTAATTATGGTGAAAAAAAGTTTAGTGAATGTTTAAACATGAAATACAAAATAATAAACGTTAATAAAATGAATGAAAATGAATATTTTGATGGATACTTTGATGTAGTAATAGCTGTTGGAGTACTAAATAATTGTTCTAATATAAAGAAAACATTAATCGAAATTAGAAAAATATTGAAATTCAATGGGATACTCATGGTTATTGAAACAATTATGGAATTTAGTGTTATGTTAATTTCACAAGTTTTTATGATGGAAAAAGCGGAAGATCTTAGAGAAGAGCATAATAGAACATTTTTTGATTTTGAAGAATGGAAGTGTCTGTTTAAAGAAACTGAATTTGAAATTTTAAAAATTATTCCTGAATCTGAAGATATATTGGGACAAAAATTATTTATAGTTAGAAAGGGGAAGGGATAATGGGAAATTATATAGATTATATGCGTAATATGGATGAAAAGAGGATTTTTTGTTTTCCGTATGCTGGAGGAGCTTCAAATATATTTTTTGAATGGAAGAGCAAACTGAAAAAAGTAGGTGTATATCCTATTAATTATCCTGGAAGGGGTAGAAGAATAAACGAAGAACCAATATCTGACATGAACATATTAATTAGAGAAATTTGTGAAGAAATGATTAGTAATATTAGAGATTGTCCATTTTATTTTTTTGGGCATAGTCTTGGAACAAAAATTCAATATGAATTGGCATTGATGTTACAAAATGAATATGGAATTTTTCCTGAAGCCTTGATAGTTTCTGGTGGAAATGCTCCTAATATTAAAGAGAAAAATCCAATACATCAGTTAGATGATGAGCATTTTATAAAAAGCATAATAGAGAGATATAATAGTATACCTAAAGAGTTTATTGATAATGAAGAGTTGAAAAAACTTATTTTACCTTCTTTGAGATCTGATTTTATTTTAGACGAAACATATATATGTAAACAAAACAAAGTGAAAAGTAAAATATATGGAATTATAGGAAAAGATGATTCTGAGGTCAAGATTGAAGACTTTTTAAATTGGAAGAACTTCACTGAATCAGATTTTAAATATATAGCAATTGAAGGGGGACATATGTTCATAAATAATAGAAAAGCTGATGTAATTAGATTTATTCAAGAGGTAATGGATGAGAGTTACGCTTAAAAGTATTACAGATGTAGCTGAAGTAATTAAGAGAGATGTTCATGGGATTGATAAAGAAAATGTGTTGATATATACAGCATGCATAAACGATTTTTCAATAGATAATGTAGAAAACTATTTTGATAATGAGGAGCTTCTAAGGATATATAGTTATTTCAAAAGAAATGATATAAAAAGAAGTCTTATTGGTAGAAGTATTATTAAAAAATTTCTGGGAGAATTATATAACTTGCATCCACATGATATACAATTCTATTTAAATAGTAATGGGAAATTATATTACAATACAGATATTTTTTTTAATGTATCTCATTCACATGATTATGTCATTGTAGGATTTTATATTTATGAAATAGGGATTGATATTGAAAAAATAGAATACCAATTCAACTGGGATAGTATGTATGAATATATTTTATCAGATTTTGAGATAGGTGAATTTAAGCTTTTAGGTTATTCAGAAGTTGTAAAAAAAGGATATATGTATTGGGTTTATAAAGAATCCATGGTTAAAGCTTTTGGGTTAGGTTTAGATTCAAAATTATTGAAAAATACCTTTGTCGAAAAAATTAGAGTAGGTACAAATGATGTTTATAGTATTAGTGGTAAATTTATAGGCAATGTATATATATATGAACTAAATTACAATTATATTTTTGCGATTATGATAAAGGGAAAAAGATATGATAGATTTTATATTAAAAAAACATTTAAAAGAAAATAAAAATAAGATAGCTATTGTTGACGGATGCACGAAAATAACCTATGAAGAATTATACAACAATATAGGTAAAAAAATACAAAAATTAAATAATATTGAAATTAAGAAAAACAGTATAATCATTTTGAAACTTAAGACAGAACAAATGTTTATAGAATATTTTTTCTCTATATTGAATATAGGTGCCATACCAGTATTATGTCCATATGATATTGGTAATTATGAGTTAAATAATATTATTAAAGAGACCTCTAGTATAGGAATTATATGTGAAGAAGATATAAATTTTTTGGAAAGTATTACTCGATTTGAAAAATATATTTTCCTTGATAAGGGAAGTAATATAATATTTGCTGGAACAAATGATTTTAATTCTACTAAATTTACTGAGGATAATAAAATTGAATTCATAATGATGAGTGGTGGAACTACAGGAATACCAAAACTTGTGCCTATATATAGTGAGAAAATAAAAAAACATTTAAAAATAGTCGTGGAACATTATAAATTGAACAATAATACAAGATTACTTAGTATTTTACCGTTAAATCATAAATTTGGTTTATATAGTCCAGGGATTCTTAGTGTTTTTTATGCGGGGGGCACAGTAATTTTTGGAGATGCAAAAAATCCGTCTATATTTGAAAAAATAAAAAAGTGTTCAATTAATTTTATTTCAATCACACCATCTTTAATGAAGATGTTACTAAGTTGTATGGAAGAATATACTTATAAAGTGGATATAATAGTAATTGGTGGAGAGCTAGTGGATTCGATTCTTGCAAAGAAGATAGAATTGAAAATGGGATGTACATTAATTCAATCTTACGGGATGACAGAAGGTGTTCTTTTTGCTACATCAATTGAAGATAATGACAAAACCAGATTTTTTACTCAAGGAAAAAATATATCAATTAAAGATAGTTGGAAAATTGTTGATGAATTAGGAAATGAATTAGAAAAGAATATGGTGGGAGAAGTACTATATAGGGGAGACTTTCTATTTAAAGGTTATTTAAATAAAAAGTTAAATGGAGGGATTTTTAATAATAACTATTTTAAAACAGGGGATATGGCGTTTATAAATGATGATGGAAATATAGTAATAGTGGGAAGAAAGGTAGAACAAATTAATATTGCGGGAGAAAAAGTATTTCCACAGGAAATAGAATATCATTTAAAAAAGATAGCTGGATTTAAAGAAAGCATAATTTTAGGTTTGCCAGATGAATTTACAGGAGAAAGGATTTGTGCAGTTATAGTTACTGAACAAGATTTAGAATATAAAATTATCAGAAAAAAGATTCAAAATCAACTTGACAGGATTGGAATATCAAAATATAAATATCCAACACAAGTGGTTGTACGAAAAAATCTACCGTATACGAATGTTGGAAAGTTGGATAAAAATAAATTAAAGGAGGAAATAATCAATTATGGAAAATAATAAACAGAAAAAAATTATTGAAGTTTTAACGGGTATAGTTTATGAAATTATGCTAGACACTGAAGATATAAATGAGAAATCCAACTTAATAGAGTATGGTTTAACATCTATACAACTGATGAATATTATATCTAAACTGAATGAAAAAGGCTATAAGGGGATTTCCTTCTATGATTTAATTACTAATCCCACTATGCATGATTGGGCATATATGATTGAGAATTCTAAGCAAAGATGCAATTCTGTAGAAGATACTACTAAATCCAAAGAAGAGTACTTTCCTATGACTGATACGCAATATGCATACTGGATTGGAAGAAAGGGGAATCAGCCACTAGGTAATGTTGGTTGTCATGGATATTTTGAATTTTTAGCTGATGCGAATCTAGATTTAAAAAGACTAGAATATGCTTGGGCAAAAATACAACATATTCACCCTGCACTAAGGACACAATTTGGATTGGATGGAATGCAAAATTTAATGGAAGAGCCATTTAAAGCATCTATAGACATATATGATTATAGTTGCGAGGCAGATTCTGATTTGTGTAGAAAAAAATTGAGAAAAAAATTAGAAAACAGAGTTTTGAATATAGAAGAAGGTCAAGTTGCAAATCTGTCTGTAAGCATAGATAAAAACTTTCAAATATTACACTTTGAAATTGATATGCTAGTTGCAGATTTATATTCACTTCAGTGTATTTTTAAAGACTTAACTAGAATTTATTTAGGTGAGGAAGTTTTTGAATGCAGTTCTGATGATTTAAAACAATGCATTACTCGAAGAGCATATTTAAACGAAAATTATGAAAAAAGTGACGAAAATTATTGGAAAAAATTAATTTTAAACAATTTTTCAGAAATTCGTATGCCTTTAAAAACTGATCCTAAAAATATACAAGGACATACGACAATGAGAAAAAGATACAGAATTGAAAAAGAAAAAATTGAAAAAATAAAATCAATTTCTCAAAATAATAAAGTTACATTTGCGATGGTATTATTATCAATATATGGAGATATAATTTCTAGATGGAATGATTCTGAAAAATTCATGGTATCAGTACCTATTAATAACCATATAGAAGAAAATAAATCATTGGTAGCAGAACTTACTGATATAGTATTAATACCTTTAGACTATACAAATTTATACTCCTTTATTGATAAGGTAAATATGGTTAAAAAGAATTTTTATGAAGCTATGAAACATAGATCTTATAGTGGAGTAAAATTGCAAAAATATTTAATTAAAAATGGCTGGGATTATGGACATATTGCTCCATTTGTGTTTTCTAGTTATTATGAGACTGATTTTTTCGATATAAAATTTTTAAATAATATTGGTAAATTAAAATATATGAAAACCCAGACACCTCAGGTTTGGAATGATTTTCAGATATATAAATTTGATGATGGATTGACATTTATTTGGGATTATGTAGATGAGCTGTTCCCTGATGGAATGGTTGATTTAATGTTTGATAAATTCGTCCAATACTTGGATTGGTTAACTGATCAAGCAAATTGGAACGGGTGTTTTGATTATAAATTTAATTATGCTTTTTCTTTAGGAGAGAATGTTGAAAATACAAGTCTAATTTTTGATAATTTTGTAAAAAATGCTAAATTCCTTAGCGATAAAGAATGTATAATCGATAGTTTAACAGGAAAAGTCTCAACATATAGAGAAGTTTTAGAAATGTCAAAAAAGGTTTCTGGATATTTACAAAGTAAGAATATTTATAGAGAGAATATATCTATATCTTTGGATAGAGGAGTTCAACAAATTGTCGCTATTATTGGGACAGTTATGTCTGGAAATACTTATGTTCCTGTAAAAAGAACTCAACCAGAGAACAGAAAAAAATTGATTTATGACAGAGGTGATATACCTTTTGAGATAACAAGTAAAGAGTATGAAAATCATAAATTTGACAGTAATATTGAATACCTGTACATTGAAGACATGAAATCGGATATTTTTAATGAAGTTGAAATATTGCCTAGTGATGATGCGTATATTATATTTACTTCTGGAACAACTGGAATGCCAAAGGGAGTTAGAATAAGCCACTGCTCTGCTGTGAATACTATAAATGATGTCATTAAAAGATTTGATATTTCTGAATACGATTCTGTTTTATCAGTATCTTCATTCGATTTTGATTTATCAGTTTTTGATATATTTGGATTGTTGAGCGTAGGTGGAACTTTGGTTTTAATACCAGATAGATATGATAAGGATCCTTTGTATTGGGGACAAGTTATTAAAAAGTATAATATTACAATTTGGAATTCAGTTCCAACTTTATTAGAAATTCTAATGGATACATCTGAAGATTTTAAGTTAGATATTAGTTCTATAAGGAAAGCATTTATTTCCGGAGACTGGATTCCATTAAATTTACCAAAAAAATTTTATGAATTGTGTAAAGATGCAATATTTATTTCATTGGGAGGTGCTACAGAGGCGTCAATATGGTCTAATTATTTTTTGGTAAATTTACCAATTCCAACTGAATGGACTTCAATTCCTTACGGAAAACCATTAGGAAATCAATTCTTTAGGATAAAAAATTCGTCTAAAAGGGATTGTCCGCCAATGGTTACAGGAGAACTGCACATAGGTGGGATGGGTGTATCATCTGGATATATTGGGGATGTTGAACTTACAGAAAAGTCGTTTTATGAAGAAGATGGCATAAAATGGTATAAGACTGGAGATTTTGGTAAATTTTGGAATGATGGAACTATTGAATTTTTAGGTAGAAGGGATTGCCAAGTTAAGATTAATGGTAATAGAATTGAATTACAAGAAATCGAAAGTGCTATCCTAAAACATTTCATGGTTAGGCAAGCTGTAGTTATACAAAATACTAATAAATTAATTGCATTTATTCAATTAAAAAAGGAATATGGCGAAATTATAAAGATATTAGACTATACGGTTTTAAATAAGTTCATCAGTGATTATATACCAACTTATATGTTACCTAATGAGTATATGTTAGTTAACAATTTTCCTATGAGCAGTAATTCAAAGATAGATAGAAAGGAATTAATTAAATTATTTGAGGAAGGCATAGAAATTAAAAATAGTGAAGATGAAACTAAAAGAAAAGAGATAGAAATTAAAAATAGTATAGAGATAAATTTAGAAAAAATTTGGAAAGAGTTACTTAAAATAAATGAAATAAGCAAAGAAAGTGACTATTTTGTATTGGGCGGGGATTCTTTAATTGCAATAAAAATGATTTCTCAAATCAGAAAAAAATTTAATATAGATATTAACATAGAAGATATTTTTAATAATAGCAAGTTTATAACGTTAGCTGAATTTATAGAAAAAAGAGGACAGCCTGAAGTTATTGAAAGGAATATAGTTGAAATTAATGATAAACAGTTAGATGATGAAGTTGAATTATTTCCGTTGACCAGTATTCAACAGGCTTATTGGTTGGGGAGAAAGGACATTCATAACTTAGGAAGTATTCCTACTCATTATTACTTTGAATTTGAAGAAGAAAATTTAAATATAGAGGTTTTTGAAGAGAAGTTTAATTATCTAATAAGATATCATGAAATGATGAGAGCTATAATTTTACCTGATGGTCAACAACAAAAAATATTAAAGGATGTAGGTTGTTATCATATAAAAATTAATGATTTCAGAGGTTATGATAATGAAACAGTAGAGAATGAATTATGCAATATTAGAAAATCTTTTTATAAAGATATAAATGATTCGAGTGAATGGCCTCTATTTGATGTTAAAGTGTCAATTTTAGACGATAGTAGTTATCGTATTCATATGTGCTTCGATAATATTGTTTTTGATGGTGGGAGTATATATCTTATACTTAATCAGTTGAATCAACTGTATAACGATATTGATAAAAAATTACCGAAACTTTCTTGTTCTTTTAAAGATTATGTTATTAAAATCAACGAACAAAAAGAATTGGATGAATATAAAAACGAAGAAAAATATTGGAATGAGAAGATAGAAAATTTGGGACCAAATCCAAGTTTACCAATCAAGCTAAATGAAAGTAAAGCTATTTTTAATCACATTGAACATAAATTAGATTTTGAAATATTTGATAAAATCAAGAACACAGCAGCTTTGTATGGGCTAACGCCATCAGTTATACTCTTGACTGCATATGCATATGTGATAGCTTTGTATTCAAATTCGTGTGAGTTTACAATAAATTTAACTACCTTTAATAGAGAAGATAGTGAATATGATATTCAGAAAGTAGTTGGCGATTTTACCAAACTTATACTAGTCCCGATATCACTCAAAGATAATTTTAGTTTTATAAGTCATGCTAAAATGTTTCAAAAGGAATTGTTGGATAGCCTACAGCATTCAAAGATGTGTGCAATAGATATATTAAGGTTAAAGTCTAATGATAATGATAATGAATTAAGTAATGTGCCTATAGTATTCACTAGTGGAATAGGGCTAAATAGTGAAGTTCCAAGTGAAAATTTGTGGATTGGTAGGAGAATTTTTAATTGTTCAGAAACACCTCAAGTATGGATAGATAATCAAATTTTAAGAGATAAAGATGGATTACTATTATGTTGGGACTATGCAGAAAATATTTTTCCTGAAAATATGGTAAAAGAAATGTTTGAAGTATATATAAATATTATATATGAATTATCTGACAGTATTGAGATTTGGGAAAATACAGATTATATACCCCCTGCTGAAATTGATGAAAATATTATAGCTGCAAATGATACAGATGATGTTGTTAATAAGTCGACTTTAACTGAAATGGTTAAAAATTCATTTAGAAAGTATCATTTAGAAGAAGCAATTGTGGATGGTGAGATAAGGGTTAGTTATGATGTGTTAAAAAATTCAAGTTATATTCTAGCTAATAAATTAAGTGAAATTAATATTTCCAGAGGTAAAAGAGTGGCAATAGTCATGGAAAAAGGATGGGAGCAAATTGTGTCAGTTATAGCGGTTGTGTTATCAGGAGCATCTTATGTACCTATTTCACCAGATTTGCCCTATGAACGAATGAAGTATATTATGCATGATGCAAATTGTGAAGCGGTAATATCAAAGAAATATATGAACATGGGACATAATATAAAAAATATATTAGTAGAAAGCAGTATATTATATGAAGGAAAGATAAATTATGAAGCCTTTGAGGTAAATAGTAAAGATGTTGCATATATAATTTATACATCTGGAACTACTGGCAATCCTAAAGGCGTTGTTATATCGCATGGAAGTGTAGTTAATACTATAGAAGATATCAATGATAAATTTAATATTGATAGAGATACTTTTTTTGCAATATCTAACCTTAGTTTTGATTTGTCAGTTTATGATATTTTTGGAGCAATAGATTCTGGCTCTAAGATAATTATTCCTAAAGAAAAATATTTAAATGAACCACAGTATTGGGTTGATCTAATTATAAAAGAAAATATTACAGTATGGAATTCTGTTCCGCAGTTTATGAAGCTTTTGATTGATTATGTTGTTAGGAATAAAATTGCATCAAATGATATAAAATTGAAGACAATTTTATTAAGTGGAGATTGGTTTCATACTGAGTTGGCCGTGGATATATTAAATTATTTTGGAAACAGAGTGAATGTTGTAGCATTGGGTGGAGCTACTGAGGCATCTATATGGTCAAATTATTTTGTTGTAAATTTAGAATCAATTAAAAAAGAATTAAAATCAATTCCATATGGAAAACCTTTAAAAAATCAACGATATTATATATTCAATGAATTATTTTGGCGTACACCTGTTAATGTACCGGGAGTGTTATATATATCAGGCAAAGGATTAGCAGAAGGATACTTAAATGATGAAGCTAAGACGAATGAAAATTTTATTTTCTGCAAGGCATTAGGAGAGAGGTTATATCGTACAGGAGATATGGGAAAATATTTACCAGATGGTAATATAGAATTTTTGGGAAGGATGGATTCTCAGGTAAAAGTAAATGGATATAGGGTGGAACTAGGAGATATAGAAAGCTCTATTAAATCTTTACATGGCGTGAAAGACAGCATTGTAAATTTACTTGAAGATGAAAATCATGGAAAAAAACTAATAGCTAATATTACTATAGATGATAAAACAAATAATAATATAATAAAAAAAATAAATGAATCTTGTATGGGAAAATTAGATATTAGCTCTATATGTAGAGATTGTATTAAAAATGATAAAGAACAATTTACAGATAGTGAGTATATTATTTATTTGAAAATGAAATCAGTTTATGCGATGCTTCAGATAGTGCAAAAAGGTGGATATTTAGAAAATAAAATTCAAAAAGATGGAGCGATGTATTGTTACGATATTGTTAATAATTTTATTAAAATATTATTGTCTGAAAATATAATAAATAATTCAAACTCTATATACAAAATAAATAGAATTAATTGCGACAATATTAAAAGAAAAATCAATGAATTTGAAAACTTAAATTCGGATAAATATGATTTTGAATTAATAAACGATATTTATGTTAATAATCTACATCAATATATAAAATTAATAAATACCGGTGATGATAGAGAAGAATTTATCAATGTATTTGATGAACATAAATTAATAGATCTAGCAGAAAAATTTGAAAGTCTTTCTTTAAGAAAAACAAAGATTTATAAAATACTAGATAGAATCATCAGTAACTGCAGATTTATGAATGAAATTTGTCATATATATGAAATTGGGACTAGAGTAAAGAGTGTATCAGAAAATGTAAATGATTATTTAGATAAAAAATTTCATTCTATGATTTATACAGATGAATCTAATTATGTTTTATCTAAAAATATAGAAAAACTATGCAATGTGGAAGGCAGGATAGTTAACTATGATGATTCTTTAGATACGCAAGGAATTGAGATAGCAAGTGTAGATTTATTTGTTGCAAATAAAGCTTTGCATAGGTGTAATGATATTAAATTTACATTAGGAAATATAAAAAAATCATTGAAAACGAAAGGGTTACTTATATTAACGGAACCAGTTACTAATAGTATAATATCTGTCCCAATATTAAATATTATAAATTACAGTCAAAATAATAGTGGTAATTATAAAAGTAGATTTAATCCAATCATATCATTTGATGAAATGAAAAAAGAATTAAAAAAAGTTGGATTTGATATTTTATACGGATATAGTGAAACTCAAGACAATGATTTCGGAGAGTACATTATAATTGCAATTAATAATGATGTTGCATATGAGTTGAATGAGCCATATATAAGAGAACAGTTACAAGAAAAATTGCCTAAATATATGGTTCCATATTTGTATAATTTAGTTGACAACTTACCTCTATCAAGAAATGGTAAAGTTGATAGAAAAAAACTTTTGGATATAAATCAGAAAAAACTTTTAAATAAAAAGAAAGAAATTATTAGACCTACAAATGATATTGAAACACAAATATATAATGTTTGGTCTCAAATATTGAATGATAGTGCCATTAGTATAGAGGATGATTTTTTTGTAGCTGGTGGGGATTCAATATTAGCAATAAAATGTGTAAGTATGCTAAAAAGTGATTACAATATTGAAATTAATATATCGGATATTTTTGAAGCGGATTCATTACGAGATTTAGCCAAGAGAGCCAAAATAATTGACAAGAATGATTTTTCTGAGATTGAAGAAGGTGAAATATGATGAAAAATATTGGAATAATCGGAGCAACTGGACAAATAGGGAGAATACTATTAGAAATTTCCATGGATTTACAAAATATAAAGATTATTGCTGGGAGTAGGAATATTGAAAAGATAAAATCAAAATATTCAAATTCAGATAAATTGGAGATTGTTAAAGTTAATGTGTATAATGAAAAACAGTTGCATTCATTTGTAAGCAAGTGTGATTTAGTTGTAAATTGCTCAAGTCCTGCTAGTGAGTTATCTGTGATTATTGCTAAGATTTGTATTGAAAAAAAGGTTGATTTTATTGATCTTTCAGGTGATATGGATTTGAGAGAATATGCAATAAATAATAAAGATGTAATAACTAAAAATAAAATCAGAATAGTTTTATCATCTGGATTGCATCCAGGATTTACAGAAATTTTTCCTAAGTTTATTGCACAAAAATATAAAGAAAATATTGCTATTAGAGAATTTTTTTGTTGTTGTGGAGAAATATCTAAAATGGCAGCTAAAGATTTTATACATGGGATTAAAGAAAATCAAGGATTGGGCATGCGTATGTATTCTCACGGAATTACAAAAAAACTTGAAAATAT
The DNA here is from genome assembly GCF_963524015.1 of uncultured Parvimonas sp. NCBI lineage: Bacteria > Bacillati > Bacillota > Tissierellia > Tissierellales > Peptoniphilaceae > Parvimonas > uncultured Parvimonas sp. The sequence goes on from NZ_CAURDT010000008.1 coordinate 13,484, forward strand.
TCAATTGGATTATATTGATAAATTAAAACACGAAAAAATGTTTAAAGAAACTTATCCTTCTATTAGTTTCGAAATGATTGAAATGTCCAATAAAGAAAAAAATTTAGATACATTTGAATTTTATACAGCGTTTCCTAATAAAAATATTTTTAATGTTTTGATGGATATAAGAATAAAAACTATTTTAGGCAGAGAGATTAATGAAGATATGAGTGCTGATATGTTGCTAAATGCATATAGAGAAATGACGCAATATTATGGTAAAACTTTGATGATTAAAATTTTTGTCTCAAATTCAAATGATACGAAAGATTATATAGATTTCATTTTTTCTGGTGAGAATGAGGTCGTTTCTGCTACAGTGGCATACTGTGTTATTGATTCATTATTAAAAAATAGGATTAATGACTATGGAGTCTTTTATTCTTTTGAGGTTGTTAATTGTGAAAAAGTTGTAAATATGCTTATCCAACAAGGGGCATATTTACAAATGAATAAAAATAATAAGGAGATATATAAAAATGAATAAAGAGAGATTAGGAATTAAAGATCTAGTTAGTATAGGAATATTTTCAACAATTTATATGGTTATTTCAATAGTTACAATGATTTTAGCAATGTTCTCTCCAATGTTATGGTTATTGTGGCCAGCTATAGCAGGATTAGTGTGTAGTTTTGCCTATATTTTTTTAGTGGTAAAAGTACCAAAAAAAGGAACAGCCTTTTTGCTTTCAGTTATAACTGGAATTTTATACTTTGTTACTGGAGAATGCACATGGGTAATTGTAGTTACTTTTGCTATTGTAGGAATAACAGCAGAAATAACAAGAAAAATTATAGGCTATAAAAATAATAAAAGTGCACTAATTTCTTCAGGGATAGTATCTATAGGGTTTATAGGTTCTCCGTTACCTATGTGGTTGTTTCAAGAGCGTTACATGAAATCTATTATAGAAATGGGAATGAGTGTGGATTATGTTGAAAAAATGCAACAAATGATATCAGCCCCCTCTTTAATTATAATGATTATTATAGCTTACTTTGGGGGGATGATTGGTGGAATTATAGGGAGTAAAATGTTTAAAAAGAGTTTTGAAAAAGCAGGTATTCTATAATGAGTAAAATTTATATTAATGCAACTACAAAGATTTTTTTTCTCATAGCAATAAGTTTATTTGTATTTTCTTGCAATGATGTTAGAAAAGAAATAGTGATATTAAGTCTTATTTGTTTTATAGCAGTGTTAATTGGTGTTTATAAAGTGGCAATTGAAGGACTTATTTCATATTTAGTTCTTAATATTGTTAAGTATATAGTACTACCAGCACTTCCTAACATGGTAGCAACTAATTTTAATATATTGATAGTTACATTTATTAAACTTTTGCCATGTTTTTTAGTGGGGAAAACTCTTATAAGAACTACAACTATAAGAGAATTAATATTTTCTTTGAAAAAATTACATATTCCTATGACGTTTATAATTCCTCTATCTATCAGTATAAGGTATTTCCCTACATTGATAGAGGAGTGGCATTCAATTTCTGACGCTATGAAAATTAGGAATATAAAAGGATTATCTAGATTTAAATTTGCATATATACCTCTTATGATTTCAGCTTCAAACACAGCAGATGAATTAAGTCAAGCAATTATAGCAAGAGGTATAGAAAATCCAAATAGAATATGTTATGTGGTGACTGTAAATAATGTTTTTGATAAGATGTTAGCATTAATTTCTTTTGGTATAGCTATATATTCAGTATTTAATTTATTTTGGGGGAGTGTTATTTGATAGAAGTAAATAATGTGTCGTTTATATATAAAAATGAAGTAGAAAAACAAATTTCAAATATTACATTTAATGTTTCTAAAGGAAACTTAATTCTACTGTGTGGTAAAAGCGGTTGTGGTAAATCAACTGTTGCTAAACTATTAAATGGATTAATACCTAACTTCGTAGAAGGCGATTTTTCTGGAAAAGTAAAAATAAAAGGCAGGGAGACAAAACAGATTGAAATGTATGAACTGGCAGAAACTGTAGGTTCAGTTTTTCAAAATCCTAAAACACAATTTTTTAATTTAGATACAGACGGTGAATTGTACTTTGGACTAGAAAATAAAGGGGAAGAACTATCAACTGCAAGTAGAAGAGTTAATGGAGTTATAGAAGAACTGAGTATAAAAGATTTATTAAATAGAAAAGTTTTTGAGTTGTCTGGCGGAGAAAAACAGGTATTAGCAATTGCATCAGTTTATGCTACAAATCCGGATATTTATGTGTTTGATGAGCCATCAGCTAATATAGATAAGATAGGAATTACTAAAATTCGAAATATTTTACAACACATAAAATCACAAGGAAAAACAGTTATTATTGCAGAACATAGACTTTATTATATTATGGATTTGATTGATAAGGCTGTATATCTTGAAGATGGTAAAATAAATAAAATCTATCTTGGAGATGAGTTCAGAAATATAGATGATAAACAAAGAAAAGAAATGGGTTTGAGATCATTTGAAGCAACACTAAGTAATGATTTAGTTACAGATTTTGAATATTGTCAGAAAGATGAATTGTTAATAAAGGATTTATCATATTGTAAAAGGGATAATTTCATATTAAAAGGAATAAATTTATCTGCAAATAAAGGTGATATTATAGGAATTACTGGGTCCAACGGCGTGGGTAAATCAACTCTTGGTAAATGTATTTGTGGACTTTTAAAAGAAAGTGGTGGAGGAATTTTATATAAAGGTAAAAAAGTAACTTATAAGAAGCGTTTAGAGATTTGTTATATGGTTATGCAGGATGTGGTTCATCAATTATTCGCCAACAGTGTTATAGAAGAATTTAATATTATAGATAAAAAAATTAGTACAAATACTATTACTGATGTTTTGGAGGAGGTAAATTTATCTGAGTATAAGAATAAACATCCGTTGTGTCTATCTGGAGGGCAAATGCAACGATTGGCTGTAGCTACGGGTATATTTTCAAATAAGGATATAATGATTTTTGATGAACCTACTAGTGGATTGGATTATGCAAATATGATTGAAATATCTAATTTAATTAAAAAAATATCTGATAATAAAATAATTTTTATTATTACTCAAGATGATGAATTTCTATTACATTGTTGCACAAAAAAGATAAATTTAGATTTACCTTAGTGTATGATTAACACAAAAATAGGATATGTGAGGTGAATTACATGACAAAAGAATTTAAAAATACTAATGCCTTAGTTTGCGGAGTTCGATTTGGTAAATTTTATGTAGAAGCTTTGAAATATAATAATATTAACGTTAAAGCAATTCTTTGCAGGGGAAGTGATTCATCAAAAATATATGCAGAAAAATTAGGTATAGAAGTATATACAGAGATAGATCAAGTTAATCTAGATAACATTGACTTAGCATGTATATCAATTAAATCTAGTATAATGGGTGGAGAAGGAACGAAAATCGCTTTAAGGATTCTGGAGTCAGGCATACCTGTTGTTATAGAACAGCCTATACACTATAAAGATATAATTGAGTGTACTAAAGTGGCACTAAAAAATGACACAATGTTTTTTGTAGGAAATCTATATAATAATTTACCATCAGTTAAAGAATATATAAAAAATTTTGAAAAAATAACAGCTAATGAAAATCCGTTATATGTTGAAATTAAATTAGCGACTCAAGTTTCGTATCCAGTTGCATCCATACTTAGTAATTTGTTGTCATCAGATATAACTTATAATGCAGTTAAAGTTAATATAGGGCAAGGAATTTCATTATTTAAATGTGAAGCTAAAAAAATTCCAATTATAATGCTAGCAGATAATAGGATAGATTTGAGTAACATTGATGGGCATTTACCTATTTTTTTTCAAATAAATACCAGCTTTAATTCTGGAACACTAATTTTACAAGAAGCTTTTGGAAGGACGAATTGGTTACCTGCTATGTATATAGAAGAGGATAGAAACTACAATGAAAATAATAAATTAGGAATCTTGAAGACAAATAATTTATATGACAAAACTACTGTTATGTTATCAGAAAATATAGAGGAAAATAGTTTTGAATTTGTCTTCGAAAATATATGGGTAGAATCTATTGCAGAAGATTTAAAATTTTTCTTGAACTGTGTGAGAGAAAGAAATGTATCTTCGTACAATTCTTATATAAATAATGAGATTAAAATATCAAAATTGTGGAAGATGATTATGGAGGTTTTAGGATATCCAGAGATTAAAAAAAATAAAATCTATAAGCGTTTAGAAATTGAGAACATGCATTAATTTTCTATGATTTAATATGTAAAGACGCTTTCAAAATCGAATGATTTCATAATATTTGTGATATAAGGAGGGTTAGAATGGATATTAACAATTTTTTAGAAAGCTTAACTCATAGAGGAGTTAAATTAAGAATAGAAGATAAGTCAATAAAATATATGGCTCCGAAAGGTGCTCTTGGGATTGATGATATAAAATATCTAAAAGAGCATAAAAAAGAAATAATGAATTTGATATGTGAAGATTTATACCATGATGAATTTGATTTAACTGATGTTCAATCAGCTTACTTGATAGGAAGAGAAAATATCTACAAATATGGTGATGTTGCTTGTCATTTATACTTGGAAATATCATACCCACGACTAGACGCAAGATTAGTAAATGATATATGGTCGAAAATGATTGAAAAGCATGATATGCTTAGAGTTTGTTTCACTCCGGATAAAAAACAAAAAATAATTTCGAGTATTGAAAGTTTTAATGTTGAGATTAATGAATTTACAGATGAAAAATTTGACAGTGGAATAAATAATATTAGAGCAAATATGGAAAATAATATTTTTTCCCAAAATAAGGCTCCTTTATTTGAAGTTAAACTGTCTAATGGAATAAATAAGACAATATTACATTTATCTATTGATTTTTTAATCGCGGATTGGATTAGTATAATTTTTTTGATTTCTGAATTCGAAAAGGCATATTTTGAAAAACAATTTGATGCAGAAAAACCTATATATACATTTAGGGAGTATGTTAAAGAAGAAAAAATTAAAAAAGAATCTGCTAAATATGGTGCTCATAAATCATATTGGGAGGATAGGATAGGTAGTTTACCAGAGGCACCATCGTTACCTATGAATAGGAATGTTGACACAAATATAAAGAATGAATTTTCTAGAATGTCAATGGAATTAAATGAAGAACAATGGGAGAGAATTAAAGTTGTGGCAAAGGAACACCGCTTAACACCAACGACAATTGTATTAACATGCTATTCTCTTGTAATTGCAAAGTGGGCTACAAACAATCATTTCTGTTTGAATTTAACTACATTAAGCAGAGATGAAAAATATAGAAAACATTTTTTAGTTGGAGATTTTACTAAAACCACATTACTTGAAGTTAAGATAGATGAGAAAACATCTTTTTTAGAAAATGCACGAAAAATGCAAAAACAATTAATTTTGGATTTAGAACATAATATGTTTAATGGGATCGAAGTAATACGAGAAATAGCCAAAAAAAATGGATATGAAAAGTCATTGATGCCTATTGTATTTACAAGTGCAATTGGTACATATGATGATAATAAAATAAGAGAAATTAAAGGGAATTTTGAATACGGATTAAGTCAGACACCACAGGTATTTATTGATTGTCAAGCTATGGATATTAATGGAAAATTAAAACTTAATTGGGATTATAGAAAAGATATAATAAGGAATGATGTAATAGTTGATATGTTTAATACATTGGAAATACTATTAAAAAAAATTGGATATACCAATATAAATCATGTAAATACTAGTATTGTGGAGTTACCTAAATGGCAAGCAGATGTATTTGAAGAAAGCAATAAAACATTCAAAAAAATAGAACCTAAATTATTATATGATGACTCTTTAGAAATGTATAAAATAGAACCTAATCGCAATATTTTGTTTCATGGTGAGAGGGTTATGAATTATAGGGAGTTAATTCAAGAAAGTGTTAAATTGTCAAAAAATTTAATTGAAAGAGGGTTAAAACCTGGAGATAGAGTAGGGATATATTTTCCAAAAGGTATCGAGCAAATAATATCTGTATATGGTATCTTAATGGCAGGATGCACATATGTTCCTTTAGATGTTAATATGCCTATAGAAAGAATTAACAATATTAATAAGAGAGCAAACTTCGCTATGATAATTAGTGAATTACAATTAGATATTGATATTCCTATACTTTTATTAAAAAATCTTATTGACTATGAAGACCTTGACTTTGAACCAGTTAGAGTGTCAGTTGATGATACGGCATATATTATATTTACTTCAGGTACAACTGGTGAGCCTAAGGGTGTTGAAATAAGTCATAAAGCGGCATGGAATACTATAAAAGATGTAAATGAAAGAATTGATTGTAACAAAGAAGATGTTTTTCTTGGAGTTTCAAGATTATGTTTTGATTTGTCGGTGTATGATATTTTTGGGGCATTATCAGTTGGTGCAAAATTGATTTTGCCAAGACAAAATAGTTTAACCAATCCCAATGATTGGATATATCTAATAAAGAAACATAAGGTAACTATATGGAATTCAGTTCCAGCTTTAATGGAGTTAATGACAAATATTTTAGAAGATAAAAATTATAAAATATATACAATAAGGAAGATTCTGCTTAGTGGAGATTGGATACCACTAAAGTTACCTTGCAAAATACAATATTTTTTGTGTGATGCTTCATTATATTCTTTAGGAGGAGCTACTGAAGCATCTATATGGTCAAACATATACAAAGTAGAAAAAATTGATAAAGAATATGATAGTATTCCTTATGGAAAACCACTATCAAATCAAAAATTTAAAATTTTAAATGAAAATTTAAATTCTGTACCAATTTGGGTTAAGGGAGATTTATATATAAAAGGTACTGGATTGGCAAAAGGATATGTTAATGATTATGAAATTACGTCAAAGTCTTTTATTACGGATCCAGAAGATGGACATGTAATGTATAGAACTGGGGACAAGGCTATGTATCATCCAGACGGTATCATAGAATTTATGGGTAGAGAAGATACTCAAGTAAAAATAAATGGATATAGGATAGAATTAAATGAGATTGAAAATGCAATTAATAAGATAGATGAGGTAGAAAGCAGTATTGTAGGAGTAAATAATGAAAAATCTATAGTTGCACTAATTAATACTAAGTACAAAAATAATGAAAATAAAATTATTGATTTTGGAGAATATGCAAATTATTTTGAAAATGTAGATGTAGATGTTTTTGAAAGTTATTTTAAAAATATTGATATTGCTTGTGTTGGTGCAATTAAACATGTACTAAGGAATCTAGATACTTCTAAATTAAAAAAAGAATATGAATGGATTATAAATAGGTGGAAAATATATATTGAAAAAAATGGCGAGGGCTTTGATGAACTAGAAATATCAGAGTCAATAAAAATATTAGACAGTATATATGGTATCTTTCCAAATACAAAAGTATTTATCAATTATATAAAAGATTCTATTAATAATTTATTTGATGTATGTTATGGAAATATTGAACCTCATAAAATTCTTATGCCTAATAACAACATAGAGTTATTAAAGGAGTTTTATAATAAAAATATTTTATTTGATGATTTGAATTTTGTTGCATCAAAAATAGTAAATCAATACATTGCAAACAAAAGAGATACAAGTGTTAAGATTTTAGAAATAGGAGCGGGAACTGGTGGAAGTACTGATAAAATCTTAAAAGAAATTGATATGTACTCCTATGAGTATTATTTTACAGATAAATCTAAGATGTTTATCAATGAAGCGAAAAGAAAGTATAGAGATCATAATTTTGTATACTTAGAATATGATTTGAATGATAATAACATAGATGAATATTTTTTGTCCAATAGTATTGATATTATAATAGCTTCTGGTGTTTTTGAAAATTGTAAAGATATTAATAAAAGTTTAAAAAGTGTTATGAATATCATAAAACCAGAAGGATTGTTTTTATGGATGGATCCTACTAAAGACTTATCGTGGATATTAGTTTCACAATTATTTATGATGACAGAGCCTAAAGATGGAATAAGAATAGAAAAAAATTTTTTTGATGTAGATGATTGGGAAAAAATATTTGAACCATATTGTGTTTCAAATATTTATAAGTATCCAGATAAAAAAATAATGGAAGCAATAGGAACAGCATTATTTGCATGTATTGCAAAAAGAAATAAGCAGTATGTAGATTTGGAGAGTATTAAAGAAAAAATAAAAAAAATATTGCCGGAATACATGATTCCTAATTATATAGAAATTGTTGATAATTTTGAACTAACTTCCAATGGCAAAATAGATAGAAAAAGTCTTTTGAAATATCCCAAAAAACAAATTAGCAGTATGAAATTGGAGTGTAATGAAAATAGCAAATTAAATATAATTTCAGATGATATTATTCTAATCTGGAAGGATGTTCTTAATACAGATGTGATAGGTATAAATGATAATTTATATGATTTTGGAGCAGATTCACTCTTGATAGCTCAAGGAGTTGTCAAAATATGTGATTATATTGATAAATTAAATTCTAATAAAAAAAGTGGATTTGATGAGGTTTTACGATTTGTTTTAGAATATCCAAGGATATCTGATATAAGCAATTTTATTAAAAATAAAGTAATATCGTATACACCAATAGTTGAAGAAATAGAAAAAATATGGTGCGATTTGTTATGTGTTAATGAAATTGATTACAATAAAAATATGTATAGCTATGGAGCAGATTCACTTATATTAGCACAAGGCATTTCTAAAACAATTGAAATACACAATAGATATTATAACAATAATAAGTTAAAGTTTGAAGAGTTATTAAATAAATTAATTCAGAATCCTTCATTTTCAACTATTGTAAGTTATTTTAACAGTAAGTTAGCATTAGATGAAAAAACTTCAGTCGAAGAAGAAATAATTTCTGAATGGAAAACTTTGCTAAATGTTGACGAAATTGACATAAACAAGAATATTTATGAGTATGGAGCAGATTCCTTAATAATAGCACAAGGAGTTGCTAGAAGTTGTAATATTTTAAAAGAAGATGTGTATTTTGATGAAATGTTAAGAAATATTCTAAATAAGCCATTTATAAGTACCGTATTATCTAAATTTGAAAAGAACGATGATTTTACGAATGTATTTGAAATAGACAGTTGTATAGATTTAAAGTTTATTAATGAGAATTTGGATAGTAATACAGTGTATATTTTCTTCCATTCTAGCATGGGGTGTATTGATGAATATAAAATGTTTACTGAGTATTTAAAAACACACATAAAGGACGCTATAGCTGTCTTTAAAATTAAAGATTCTAAGATATATAAAAATATTAATGAAAATAATTTTATAAGAATCTTATCCGAAAGATATTCTAATATGATAATGAAGTTGCCATATGAAAAAATAATTTTAATTGGACATAGTTTCGGTGGGATGATAGCTTATGAGGTGGGTGCTACTTTACAGTTATATGGAAAAAATATTTCGAAAATGTATTTAATAGAAGCATATCCAATTCATTGGAATTTCGAAAACCAAGTATTGACAGAAATGATATTTCAACATGCTATAGGAGTTGACTTAAGTAGTATTAATATAAAAAATATACCATACAATATACTTGAAAATTTTATTTCAAATTGCGTAGATAAAAATTTAAAAGAAGATAATTCGATTTATGAAGATGATAGTATCATAGAGGAATTTGAAGATGTTATTTCTACCATGAAAAAAATAAATCGAGTTAATATTAATGAAAGATTTAAGGTTTATTCTGAGAAGCTTTTTGGAACAGATAATATAGATTTAATAAAGGAAATGTTTCATGAATTTTGTTATGGTTATCGTGCATTAAATTACAATATACAAAATTATATTGGGAATATCGTATATTTTAAGTCATACAATAAAGAAAAAAGTGGCGGAATAAATCATCAAGGAATAAAACTACTTAATGATTCTATAATAGGTGATATAGAGTATATAGATATTGACTCTGATCATTTTACGATTATTAACGATAAAAATAATATTGAAAAGATTATATCCTACTTGAAAGAATGAATAAGGAGACATAACAATGAGTAATAAAGAAATTGTTTTTGTGAATGGGGCTTATCATGATAATTGGTGTTGGGAAAACTTTATAAATTTCTTCATAAAGAATGGATATAAATGCAACATCAATAATTATCCAGAAATGGAAGATGAAAATAAATATAAAATTTCAATGTCTGATTATGTAATTTCTTTAGAAAAAACAATTAACAAAATGAAAACAAAGCCTGTTATAATAGTACATTCATTAGGAGCGGCCGTAGTTAATAGATTTTTGCTTAAAAATTCTAATAAAGTATTAGGGGTTATATTTATTGCTCCAACATCACCTATAAATACTTTTGTTGAAATGTTAAAAGCTCAGTATAAGTGTATAGGGAAAAGTAAATCGGAAATGTTTTTTTCTGGCAGGGTTGATGATGCAGAAAAATATTTAGATAAATTTATAGAGTTACCTTTTAAAGTAAGAATTCAGGTGGCAAAGCAGGTTTTTAAACAGAATGATTCTATTAGTATCCCATGTTTGGTTTTGGGTTCATATAAAGACAAGTGCATTCCAATTACATCAGTCATAAAAGCAGGGCAATTTTTTAATGCTAAAACAATTATTTATAACGATATGTGCCATGATATGATGCTTGATTGTGAATGGCGAGAGATAGCAAAAGAGATCTTGTTATTTATGAATAATTTATTAGGAAAGGAGTGATATTTCTATGTTTAAAAAAAATATATACAATATATTTTTATCGATTTTTGTAGCTATATTAGGTGTTGCACTTGGCACACTTCCATATTTTTCTGTAGCTACTATTATTAATAATATTGTTAATAATAATACTGATATTGGTAATTATTTACCATATCTTTTAATCGTATTGATGGGATTATTAGGAAATATATTATTTCATGAAATATCTACAATCATATCACATAATATTGCATACAGAATTATTGAGGATAAAAGAAAACTACTAGCTGAAAAATTAAGCAGAATCTCTATGGGAGATGTTGAAAAAAAAAGTAGCGGTCAATGGTCACAGTTCATGGTAGAAACTCTTGATAAAATGGAAAAACCTATCGCTCATGTTATTCCAGAAGTAATTGCTAATATTATTATACCTATCGTATTGATTGTTATAATTTTTGTTCTTGACTGGAGAATAGGAATAGCCAATCTGCTTACTATTCCATTAGGATTGCTTTTTTCTGCATTGATGATGCGAGGGTATGAAGCAAAGTCTAAAAGGTATCAAGAAGCATCTAAAGCTATGAATACTACAATGGTTGAATATGTGAATGGTATTAAGGTAATCAAGGCTTTCAATAAGTCAGCTTCGTCCTTTGGAAAGTTCAAAGAAACTGTTAATGAAAATAAAAAAGCAATGCTTGATTGGTATTTGAGTGTTTGTTTTTCAATGACCGCAACGATGGAAACTATACCAGCAACCATGATCTTCGTTTTGCCAGCATCCCTATATTTCTTTATGAATGGAAGCATTGAAATAGGAGCTCTCGTTATGTGTATATTGCTGTCCTATGCCTCATATAAACCCTTGATAAAAGCTATGAGTCACTTGGAAACAATAACAAATATAAAAATCATATTGGAAGAGATAAATAAGGTGATGGATATTCCAGATTTAAAAAGAGGGAAAACAACAAAAAACATAGGCTCTTATGATGTGGAATTTAGAAATGTAACGTTTGCCTATAATAAGTCAAAAAATGTATTGAACGGAATTTCATTTAACGCTAATGAGAATGAATTGACTGCAATAGTCGGAAATTCGGGTGGTGGTAAATCCACCATCGCAAAGCTGCTTGCAGGATTTTGGAATGTAAATAGCGGAGAAATTTTAATTGGAAAAAATAATTTGAATGATATGCCGTTAAAACAAAATATGGAACTTGTAACCTATGTATCTCAAGAGAATTTTCTTTTTAATAAAACGATTTTGGAAAATTTGAAGATAGCTAAGGAAGATGCAAGTATGAGTGAGATTCAGAAGGCGTGTGAAAAAGCAAGCTGCCATGATTTCATCATGAGCCTTCCGAATGGATATGAAACCATTGTTGGAGAAAGTGGTGCAAATCTTTCCGGTGGAGAAAAACAGCGTATCGCTATTGCAAGAAGCTTCTTAAAAAATAGCCCGATTGTATTACTTGATGAAGCAACGGCATATTCTGATCCTGATAATGAATCGGTTATTCAGGAATCTATCAATAATCTTATTGAAAACAAGACTGTAATTATGATAGCTCACAGATTATCTACAATCGTTAATGCGAATAAAATCATCGTTGTAGATAACGGAAGTATTATAGAACAAGGTTCTCATAAAGAATTGCTTGAATTGAATGGCAAATACAAAGAAATGTGGGATATATATACAGAATCTAAAGAAATTGAGGTGATCTAAATTGAGAGAATTGATAAAAACTTTGTATGAAGTTTCGGGCTCATATTCAAATAAAATAACAAGAATGCTCATTTTTGATGTGTTTAAGGGTGTGTTTGAAGGTATTTCTTTAGGTGCAATTTTGTTTTGCTTGACTAAAATTTGCGAAAATGTATTCACAGGTCAGAGCGTTTTAATAAGGGATGTGTATATTGTTTTTGCTATTGCAGCCACAAGTATGGTCGGTAAAATTATATTCGGATATTTAGCTGATAAGAACAAATATATTGCTTCGTACAGTTTAGGTGCTGAAAACAGGCTATATATTGGGGATCGGCTGAAAAATGTGAATATGGGGTATTTCAATACAAATTCTTTGGGAAATGTAGCAGGAGGTCTTTCAACGGTTATAGGAGAACTTGAAACAATCGGTGTTCCGATTATTGAGCAAATACTTGTAGGGACAATACAAACGCTTATAATGGTTATTTTTGTTCTGCCTTATGATTTTATAACTGCTGTAATTATATTACTGACTTTAATTGTTGGGGTTATAGTTAATTTAATTACACAAAAAAAGACTGATCAGCTAACAGAGAAATTATTGGGGCTTAAATTGGATTTAAGCGAAAAAATGCTTGAATATGTCAGAGGAATAGGAGTAACCAAAGCATTTGGGAAAGATAAAAATACAGTTAAGGAATTAAATAAAAGTATTGCAGAAAGTCGTAAAGGGTTCCTATCAGTAGAAAAAATATTAGTTCCGACACAGTTCTTATTCTTATTAGTATTCAAAATAGGTATTTGCACGATAATTTTTAGTTCTCTTATAAGATATTTTTCGGGAAATATTGAAGCTACCAAGGCCATTATCTTAATTGTTATGAGCTTTGTTGTCTTTTCAGGATTTGAATTAGCGGGAAGTATGCAGAGTATTAAGGGGGTTGCTGTACAAAATCTTAACAGTGTTATCAATTTGAGAAATTTACCTGTAATTGAAGAGGGTAAAAAAACGGAAGTAGATAAAGCAGAAATATCAATGGAAAATATTTCATTTTCATATGGGAAAGAAAATCTTTTTAACAATTTAAGTATGGTTGTTCCTGATGGAAAAACTACTGCTCTTGTTGGATTTTCAGGAAGTGGTAAAACAACACTGTGCAATTTAATGTCAAGGTTTTGGGATGTGAATTCCGGTGAAGTAAAAGTTGGAAAGCTAAATATAAAGGAATACAAATATGATGAACTACTTTCAAATTTTAGTTTTGTTTTTCAAGATGTATATCTTTTTGATGATACCGTGAGAAATAATATCAAATTCGGAAATCCGAATGCAACAGATGAAGAAATGATATATATTGCCAAAAAGGCACAGTGCCATGATTTTATCGTGAAATTACCACAGGGTTATGACACAGTTTTGCAAGAAGGAGGTTCCAACTTATCTGGTGGAGAACGTCAGAGGATTTCTATTGCGAGAGCTATGTTAAAACGCAGTAAATTTGTAATTCTTGATGAAGCAACTTCAAGTGTAGACCCAGAAAATGAAAAACAATTATTGCTTGCTTTGAAAAATCTATTAAAAGGTAAGACAACAATCATAATTGCTCATAAGCTTGCTACCGTAAAAAATGCCGATCAGATAATAGTTTTAAAGGATGGAGTTATAGAGCAGGTTGGAACTCATAATGAGCTTGCATCTAAACACGGTATATATAAAGAATTTCTTGAAAGAAGGAAACAATCTGATGAATGGGCATTGCAATAATGATAGATAAATTCAAAATATAGAAGAAATGAATTAAGAAGACATTTAAAAACATTACATTAATGTATTTTATTAGCTGAGAATGTTATTTTCTCAGCTGATTTTTTAAGGAGGTATATTTTATATTCTTTAAGAATTGGGAGAAAGATATGGATAGAGTATTTTTATTAATAGAAAGATATCAAGAAGAAAATCTATACACTTGTAAAATAAAATCAAATTCTATCTGTTGCCCTTTTTAAAATATTAGAAATTGAATATAAAGAAATTCAAAGAACTTTTATTTACTTATTTTCACGAGGACTTCGCATGTCAAAATGCCGAGGTCCTCCTTTTTTATTACAAAAAACATATTTCAGATTTTGGAGAAAAAGGAGGACTTCATAAATGGCAGATGATAATAAATACATTTATGTCAGAGGAAAGAAAATATATGTACCTGACGAAGTATATAAAGTATATAAAAAACAACTCAATCACGAAGCATATTTAAATAGACTTGATAGAAAGAATAGAGTCTATGGCTTTGAGGACTATAAGATTGATTTAAATTCCATTGCAGATGAAAATGTAGATATTGAAAAAATCATTGAAACGAAAATGAGAATTGAAGATTTATATAAAGCTCTGGAAAAACTTAATGAAGAAGAGAAAAAAGTAATAGATTCTTTGTATTTTAAAGAAATGACCATTCGTGATTTGGCAAAAGAACAACAAGTATCTTCTAAGAAGATTTTCAGTTTTAGAAATAAAATCTTAAAGAAGCTCAAAGAGATGCTTGAATAACAACTAACAAGTAGGGAACAGACTGAATTTATAGTTTGTTCTCTATTTTTTTGAAAAAATTTTTAAAAAAGTGGAAACAAAAGTCTCTGAAAGTAAGGTTTATATATAGAGGGACTTTTAGACCTCGTTATATATAGATTTGATCTTTGACAACTGAATAGACCAAGACAAGACGTTAACCGTTAGTGTAGCAATTTACAACTTACGCCAAGATAAACCTGCTAAGGAAGATTGGTTTAAATGAATACCTGCGTTTGTAGAGGATATAAGGTTTGGAGCGATAAATAAGTCTGTATAAAAAGAGGGTGGCAGCTCTTGTGCGATGATACTAACGGGGATAATGATACTTCTACAGTTGAAGCCGGCTCATCTTGAAAAGGGGCGGAGGTGAAATTCCTATGTTGCAGCCAATGCACTTGTCAATGTCATAAAACTTAAAAATCTTAAAGATAAGGAGAAAATATTATGTGTGATGAACATGATATAAATATAGATGTGGAAACAAATAAAAAAGATAAACAGACAATAAATCAAATTGATGGTTGGAATATCGAAGTTAAATTTAATGAAAATGGATTTAGCTTAGAAAATTTAGTAGAGGAATACATCAAAGAAAAATTTTCTGTCTATTAGGGGCTGACAAAAAATATAAGGAGCGTTATAATATTTTTGTGGAAGCCTAGCCTTGGTTCGATTTATTGTATGTAAATTGAATTTAAGGAGGCTTTTTTGTGTTTAAAAATAGTGTAGATAAAGAAAATATTGCAGTTATGTATTTGAGGCTTTCAAAAGAAGATGGAGAAAAAGTAGAAAGCAATTCTATATCCAATCAAAGAGAAATTATAAATTCATATGTAAAAAGAAATCAAATTACAATGGTCAAGGAGTATGTTGATGACGGATATTCAGGAGCGAATTTTGATAGACCGAATTTTAAAGAAATGATAAAGGATGCCTATGATAAGAAATTTGATACGATTATTGTAAAAGACCTATCGAGATTTGGAAGAGATTATATAGAAGCAGGGAAATATATTCAAAGAATATTTCCTGAAAACGGAATAAGATTTATATCTGTAAATGACAATTACGATAGCAAAAGTGCAGATATGAACGATACACATCTAATACTGCCTATAAAAAACTTTATTAATGACAGCTATTGCCGAGATATTTCTAATAAGGTAAAGAGTTCTCAGAAGATAAAAAGAGAAAAAGGAGACTATATAAGTGCATTTGCTCCTTATGGATATAAAAAATCTGAGGAAAATAATAATAAGTTGGTGGTTGATGAGCAGGCAGCTCCGAACATCAAAAATATATTTGATATGAAGCTTAAAGGATATTCCTCAAAGGCAATTGCGGATGAATTAAATCGTTTAGGTGTTTTAACTCCAAGAAAATATAAAGAAAGTCAAGGCTTTAAGTGTAATGGATTTCAAAATATAAAAGGTGGAAATTGGTCGGCAAAGGCAGTAAACAGAATTATAGAAAATGAAGTATATATTGGAAACACCTTGCAGGGAAAGAGTATCACCTTAAACTATAAAAATAAAAAGCAAATTGGAAAAGATAAAGAAGAATGGATAAGGGTAGAGGATACCCACGAAGCAATCGTAAGTAAGGAAGTTTTTTCTATTGCAAATACAATGCTTAAAAGAGATTTAAACAACTCTCGTGGTAAGGATAAAATTGATATTTTTACCGGGATGCTGTTTTGTAAAGAATGTGGAAGTTCTTTGATTAGAAGAACTGTAAAATATAAAGAAAGAGAAGAAGTTTTCTATATATGCTCAAAGTATAACAAGGAAAAATCTTGCTCAAGACACAGCATAAAGGAAGATACATTGATAAAAGCAGTGTCTAAAATAATAAAATCATATATTGAATTTAACGAAAAGCTATATTCCAAAGTTCAGCTTATAGATATAAATATAAATCTAAAAGACAATCAAATTCCTATATTAAAACGAGAAAAAGCTATGACAGAAGAACTCTTATCTTCGCTTTACCTTGATTTAAAAGAAGATGTGATTAATAAAGAAGAATATCAACTTTTTAGAAAAAATTATATGGAAAAACTCACTAAGCTAGATGAAAGTATTCAGTATAGGTTAAAAAGACAGGAAGATACAAAGGATAAGATAGATGAAAATAAGAGCTGGATTATTGATATTAACAAATATAAAAATTTATCTGAAATAGATAGATTATCCGTTGTAATGCTCATTGATAAAATCTTTATCGCTGAAGATAAAACAATAGACGTTAGGTTTAATCACACTGAAGAGTTATCTTTGATTGAAGAAATGGCAAATACTGATAAGACAAGGGTTAAGAATAATATTGCAGAAAAGAAAAGCACGCCTACAAACAGAAAGTTAAAAACCATACATGCCATTATGAATAAAAATCTTGTAAATGCTGAAAGTGAGGTATGCTATGGCTAGAACGAAAAATAGACATATATCACATTTAGAAACAGGTACAGAAGATGTAAAAGCGATTGAAAAGATATATATTGCCGGAATTTATGCAAGATTATCTCAGGAAAGAAAAGAAGATTACAGAAATAAAAGTAATTCTCTTGAAATGCAGGAAGAACTTTGTGTAAAAGAAGCAGATGAAAAAGATATAAAGGTTTTTAGAATATATAAGGATTATGAGTATTCCGGAACAAATTTTAAAAGACCTGGCTTTATTGAAATGATGGAAGATATAAGGATAGGAAGAATAAATTGTATCATCGTAAAAGATATGTCAAGATTTGGAAGGGAATATTTAGAGATCTCAAATTATATAGAAAAAGTATTTCCATTTTTAGGGGTTCGATTTATTTCCATAAATGACAACCTTGATACCAAAGACGGTATAGAATCGGATAAGAGCTATGAAATAGCAATAAAAAATATCTTCAATGATTTATATGCCAAAGACATTTCAAAGAAAGTAAAAGCCTCCAAAGAAGTAAAAATGAAACAAGGATCTTTTATAGGAGCTATGGCTCCGTATGGTTATAAGGTGGATAAAATTGATAGGAAAAGAGTTCTGGTTATAGATGGAAAAGTAGCAGATGTGGTAAGGCTTGTGTTTCATTTAGCAAGTCAAGGCAAATCCAATATACACATAGCAAGAGAATTGACTAAAACATACACGACACCTGCTGAATATAAAAGAACCGGTAAGGTTTTTAAAGACAAAGAAGATATAAAACAATGGGATACTTCTTATATATCAAAAATCCTCTCTGATGAAGTCTATGTTGGGAATTTAATGCAAAGAGTATATTCAAATAGACATGATTCAAGCAGAAAAAGTAAGTTTCGTGATAAAGATGAATGGATTGTAAAAAAAAATACCCATGAAGCACTGGTTGAAAAAGATTTATTTGAAAGAGTAAGAAGAATTAAAGAAAAAAATCAAGGTTCATTGCCATATCATTCATTGAAGAATGCTATAAAAGATGGTAAAGAAAATGCAGGTTCAAATATCCAAAGAGACCAAAATAAAGAAGGAAAGTATGATGGTATTATAGTTTGTGGTGTATGCAGTAGAGATTTGCAAAAACAATATCGTGCAAGGGGACTCAAAGTTAATGATGAAGTCTGCTATTGCTACTATTGTAAAGGTGGCGATAGGTTAAATTTAGAAAAATCTCATGTCAGAATTTATGAAACGGATTTGGATAGGATTTTAGTTGATACTTTAAAAAGACTGTTTTCAAGTTTTAATCAAGAAGATAAAGGACTGCACCTCAAAACTTATTTGGAGAAGGTAAGTGCTGAAAAGATAAATCAAGTTTCTCTAAAAATAGATACAAATAATAAAAAGATTGATTCTCTTAGAGTTAAATTGCAGGAACAATACGAAAATTATGTTAAGGGCGAAGTTCTTTTAAGTGAATTTAAAACAGAAAGCAATAAAATAGATAGACAGATAAAAACAATAAAAAATAAATTGAAAATCTTGGACGATAAAAAAAGAAATGTAAAGAAAAGGAAAAAGGAACTTAAAAAATTCATAGAAGCTCTATTTTGCTACCTAGAGGATAAGAGTATAGATGTGAATAAAGAACTGGTTGATACACTAATTAGTTATATAGAAATTTCAAAATATAAGCAAGTAACTATATACTTTAAATTTAACCTTGATAAAGATATGGAGAAACAGTTGGAGGTAGAAAATGAATAGGATAGCTATTTATCTGAGACTTTCAGAGGAAGATTATAAAAAAACGGATGAAAGTATAAGCATAGTAAATCAGAGAGATTATATAAGAAGTTACATTGAAAATGAGAACTCTCTGAAGGACAGCGAAATAGAAGAATATATAGATGATGGGTATTCTGCTACTAATACAAACAGACCTTCATTTTTAAGACTTGTTGATGATATAAAGAATGGTAGAGTAGGAACTATAATCGTAAAGGATATGTCGAGATTTTCAAGAGATTATATTTTGCTTGGAGATTATTTGAGTAATATATTACCATTTTTGAAAATACGATTTATTGCTATTAATGATAACTATGATTCCTTAAAGGAACAAGGGAACGGTATAGATACAGATGCACAGTTTAAGACCTTGTATTATGATTTATTTAGCAAGGAATTATCTGAAAAGGTAAGAAGTTCTCTTAAACAAATCAAATCACAAGGAAAGAATACGAACTGGTCAGCACCTTTTGGATATATCAAGGATCCTAAAGATAAATATCATATTATTATTGATAAAAAGACAGCATTTATAGTGAAAGAAGCCTTTTATTTATTGTTAAAAGGGTATTCTTGTATTCAAGTTGCCAATATATTTAATGAAAAAGGTTATATCACTCGCTCTGAACGAAAAGAAGAACTTAAACTTTCGGATTATGCTAAAAATTTGGTTACAGGGAGTGAAATAAATAAAAGAGTTTGGACAAATGTTTGTATTTCACAGATTACAAATAATGAACTTTATACAGGGGATTATGTATACAATAAATACAAAGAAACCAAAATAGGTGGAAGAAAAAGAATTTTACTTCCTGAAGAAGAGTGGAAGATAGTCCTCAACACTCATGAAGCGATTATTTCCAGAGAAGTATTTGATAAGGTTAAGAAGATAAAAGCCAAAAAAAGTTTTAGTGTTTATACAGGGAAGAAAAATCGCTCTATTTTTTCTGATAAGATTTTTTGCAAAGAATGTGGCAGACATATGAGTTTTCGCTGCGACAGTAGACAAAAGAAAAAATCAGATAAAATATACAAGTACAAAAGTTATTTTTGTTATTTCTGTAAAGCTGAGAAAACACCAAATAATATCAAAGAGAAAGATATTATTGAATTGATAAAGCCCAAATTAAAAGATTTCAAAATTCAAAAGACATTAAAAGAAGAGAGGGTTATAGAACACAAGAATGTAAAAGAAGATATTCTAAAGGAAATATCCATATTAAACAGTAATTTACAAAATATTTATGAAAACTACAAAAAGAAAAATATTTCAAAAGATGAGTATTTAAAGGAAAAAACTCTTATCCAAGATAAAAAGATATTATTGGAGAGTAGATTGGAAGAATTGAAGTCGGAGAAGATTGATTCAAAGAAAGAAACGGATATTGATGTCTTAGATGAGGAAGGTTTGCTGAAAGTTTATGTGGACTCTTCAATTGATAAAATAATCGTATCAAGAAGTGGGAAAATAGAAATTGTAGAAATATAGATGGATAGCATTAAAAGTAACTCATAATCTCGCCAACTTTAATTTTAATACGCCAAAATGAAAATAATGGCGAGATTATTCTCGCCACTATTGATTTTTCATAGCCAAATATGATATAATGGCTATGAAAAAAGGAGGTGCTGTTTTGAGGAAATTTAATTATTTAAAACTTATGGAACTATCTTTACCTGTTAATATATATCATACTATTGCAAAGATTCATGAATATAAGGGAAAGCAGGAACTTTATGTCGAAAATTATCCAGATATTTTAAAAAAGATGATAGATGTTGCTAAAATACAAAGTACAAAGTCTTCCAATGCTATTGAAGGAATTTATACCAATGATGCAAGACTTAAGGAGCTGATGAATAAAAAAGCAGAACCTAAAAACAGAAATGAAGAAGAAATTGCAGGATATAGGCATGTGCTTGATATAATCCATGAAAATTATGCCTATATAGAATTTAATAAAAATGACATCTTAACACTTCATAATCAGTTATATTCTTATTCCTATATAAATCATAAGGGAAAATTTAAGACTATGGATAACACCATTGTAGAAGTAGATGTTTTAGGGAATAAAAAAGTACGATTTCATCCGGTAAGCAGCTTTGAAACGGAATATTACTTTGATGAAATGGTGGAGGCTTACAAGAAAGCAGTGAAAGCAAATATTCCACCACTAATTCTAATACCTGCACTTATACATGATTTCTTATGTATTCATCCATTTGATGATGGTAATGGAAGAATGAGTAGAATACTGACACTTCTTTTACTTTATAAGTTCGATTATTTTGTTGGAAGGTATATCAGTATAGAAATGCTTATTGAAGAAAGTAAAGATTCTTATTATGAAGAATTACAGAACTCCAGTGAAAAATGGCATACCGGAGAAAATGATGAACTTCCATTCATAAAGTATATGCTAGGGGTTTTCTTAAAAGCATACAAAGAGTGTGATGACAGATTTAACCTAATTGGAAAAGAAAAATTGACTTCACCTGAAAGAGTATTTTCTGTTATTCAAAAATCATTAGAGCCACTTTCCAAAAAAGATATTGTGATTCTTTGTCCGGATATATCACAAAGGACAATAGAACGAGCCTTAAAAGAATTACAGGACAATGAAAAGATAAAACAGGTAGGCAGTGGTCGTTCAACAAAATATGTAAGGATTTAAACTCTATGTAAAAGGTAAAACAGCTAAAATAAAAAGCACTTAAAAATGAGTAAAATTAATCTCAAAATTTTAATATCAATTGCTTGACATTGTAGGGCAAGACGACGATAACTAACCTGTTATTAAGATTTTATGATGTGCAGCAAGGCAAAATTACACTTGGCGGTGTGGATATTAGAGATATTCCTTATGATGAACTTTTGGATCGTATCAGCATTGTTATGCAGAATGTTCAACTGTTTGATAATACGATTGAGGAAAATATCAGAGTAGGAAAAAAAGGGGCAACAAAAGAAGAAATCATCAAAGCTGCAAAGAAAGCAAGAATCCATGATTTTATTATGAGTTTGCCTGAAGGTTATGAAACGGATATTGGCGAAAACGGCGGAATATTGTCAGGCGGACAAAGACAGAGAATATCCATTGCAAGAGCGTTTCTGAAAGATGCACCGATTTTAATTCTTGATGAGATGACAAGTAATGTTGACCCTGTCAATGAGTCGCTGATACAAGATGCCATTACAGAGCTTGCAAAGGACAGAACTGTTCTTGTGATTGCTCATCATTTAAGAATCATTCAAAAGGCAGATCAAATTCTTGTGTTCCAAAAAGGAAAACTATTGGAAAAAGGAAAGCACAGGGAACTTTTAGAGAAAGATGGGTACTACAAAAAATTATGGAAAGCACAGTATGAGGTGTAGTTATGATAATTCTTAAGAATATTTCATATACTACAAATTCTAATGAAAAAATCCTCGATGACATAAACTTAAACATAAAAAAAGGTGAGTTTGTTGTAATTACAGGGAAAAGTGGCAGCGGGAAAACTACACTTGCTTCAGTAATTAACGGGCTTATCTCACATTATTATGAGGGTACTTTAACAGGTGAAGCATATATCAATGGGGAGAAAATCAATGATTTGGAGCTTTCTAAGATAGGCAATCAGGTAGGAACTGTATTTCAAGATCCGAGAAGTCAGTTTTTTATGATGGATCCATTTAATGAAGTTGCTTTTGGTTTATGCAATAGATGTTTGAACAAAGATGAGATAAAACAGCGTGTTAAAAACAGCTTGCAGATTTTCGGTATAGAACACTTAAAAGAAAAAAGTATTTTTAAGCTTTCCAGTGGAGAAAAACAAAAGGTGGCAATTGCATCCTGTTATGCTATGAAACCGGATATTTATTTGTTCGATGAACCTACTGCGAATTTAGACATTCAATCTATTTTTGATTTAAGAGATATTTTAATAGAATTAAAAAAAACCGGAAAAACAATAGTGGTTTTAGAGCATAGATTGTTTTATCTTACGGAGCTATTGGATCGTATCATTGTACTTAATGATGGAAAAATTGAAGGAGAATATTCTTCACAATATCTAATAGAGATACAGAGTGAACATCGAGATATTAGAAGTCTATATTTGAATGATTTAGAAGTTGTAAATCAGAAAGAGCCTAAGATAGAGGAAACACCTATATTGGAAGTTAAAAAGCTCTCATACTTTCATTCCAAAACAGAAAATTACAGTATCTTAAAGGATATATCAATCACCGCATTTGGTAATGAAATTATAGGAATTATAGGTGAAAATGGAGTCGGAAAAACGACTTTTGGTAGACTTTGTGCAGGTTTGTTAAAGGAAAAAAATGGAAGTATATTTCTTCAAGGTAAAAAACTCAAATATAAAAAAAGGTTAGGGAAGGTCTATTTCGTTATGCAGGATTCTGATTTTCAGCTTTTTGCAGGAAGCGTAAAGGAAGAGCTTAGCATTGGAAAACCTAATGTAAAACTTACAGATGAGGAGAAAAATAAGATTTTATCAAAGTTTGGAATTTCAGATTTTGAGGATAGACATCCTATGACTCTGTCAAGGGGACAGAAACAAAGATTGACCATTGCAACTGCGGTAAGTAGCGAGAGTAAAGTGATATTTTTTGACGAGCCTACGAGCGGATTAGATAAAAATTCGATGGATTTAGTATCAAAAAGCATTTTGGGAATTTCCGATGCTGATAAAGTTTTATTTGTAATCTCTCATGATTATGAATTCTTATTGTCAGTATGCAATAGAATAATTTATTTCCAAAATGGAAGTATAGAGGCTGATTTTAAATTAAATAATGATACCAAGAAGAAACTTTGGGAAATTTTGAGTAAAGGCAGGTGATGAAAATGAATGTAAAAAAAGAATTAGATCCCAGAACCGTTCTTGGCATCGTATTTATTTTCATCACACTTGGGCTTGCTATCAATAAACCGTTATCATCACATATTTTACTGTTGATTTGCAATATATATTTAATAACTTCAAAAGCGTATCGGGAATGTGTTTTATATAGCGTGATTTATATAATAATTGCCGGATTGATGTTCTATATTTACCATATTCCCAATACGACATTGGCATTAACAATTGTTTCGATAAGCTATTTTGTTCAGAAGTTTGTTATTGCCGTGATGATGATTGAATTTTTGAAGAGAAAGACTTCAATGCCGTATGTTATATCTGCCATGCAAACGATGAAGTTTCCAAATGCTGTTGCAATTCCGTTTATTGTCATATTGAGATATATGCCAACTTTAAGAGAGGATTACGGATACTTAAAGGATAGTTTGAAAATCAGAGGAATTAGAACTTCCGGAATTGAGTTTTTTATTCACCCTATCCGCTCACTGGAGTTTATGATTGTTCCTATTTTATTTCGGAGTATTCGAGTAGCGGAAGAGTTGTCAACATCGGTATTACTTAGAGGAATTGAAAATTATAAAAATAGAACAAATATTTATCCGTTGAAATTTACAAAAATTGATGCAGGATATGCTTTATTTACGGTTATTGCTGTCAGTATGTTGTGTTACTTACAGTTCTGATAACAGATAAAAATTTAAGGAGGAATTTTATGGAAAAGACTCAAAAAAACAACAAACTAAATGCCAAAGATTTTATCTTTATTGGTATTTTTGGAGCAGTTGCATTACTGATTTTCTTTGTTACAGGAGCAATTGCTGCATTAACAGTGTTCGGTACGATTGCCAACATTCCAATCACTCTGTTTTTTGTATCAATAGCATTTATGCTTTTGGTATCCAAAGTGAGAAAAACAGGATCTTTTCTTATCATGGGAACAATAATTGTTTTACCGGGCTTTATGGCGGCGAATGGAATCGGTGTAGGGCTTTCAATTATTGGATGGCTGATTGCAGAAATTATTGCAACAAAAATGAAATATAGGGATAAAAAGGCAATAATAATCCCTTATGTAGTCGGCTCAACATTACAGACTGCTTTATTTACATTGCCAATGTATATGTCGCATGGAGAATATTTTGTTCAGAGGAAAGAAATTTTACATTTAACAGATGAGGCATTACAACAATACTTACAAGTGGTAGGTTCTTGGGAGATGTATGGTTCTATGGTAGCCTTAACCATTGTAACGAGCTTCTTAGGGGCATGGATTTCCATGAGAATATTGAAAAAGCATTTTGAAAAAGCGGGAGTAATTTAATCAATCTTTATTAGTGAGGGGAAAATGGATTAAATAATGGAGGTAATTGCTATGTATTTAGGGTCTGTCATTCATATAGAAAAAAACAATAGACCTTTTTGATACTGGCAATTATCATAAAAAAACCAATTTAAAATATAGGGAAAGAACAAATTTCGTTCATTTTAGAGGACTTCTTACGCCCGGATGCAGAAGTCCTCCTTTTTTTGCCTGAAAAACAGTCAGTCAAAAGAAATGGAGGACTTCGAAATGAAAAAAGAATATTATCTATATGTAAACGGACAAAAGGTAAAAGTCAGTGAGGAGATATACAAAGTCTACTGGCGGGAAAGAGAACATGAAAAGTATTTGGAGCAGGTGGACAGAAAAAACCACTTGCTCTTTTTTTCGTCCTTGGATCAGGATGGACATTTTGCAGAGAATATCATTGATGAAAGCGTTGATGTCGAAAAGATTGTGGAAACGCAGATGATGATTGAAGCAGTCAGAAATGCCATGTCAAGACTCAATGCAGAAGAAAGGGACATCATAGAGCGTTTGTACTTTCAGGATGAAACCGTCCGCTCGGTAGCAAGGCTAAAAAGTATCACACACCCGGCTTTGATTAAGAAAAGAAACAAAATCTTGGCGAAGCTGAAGAAATTTATCGAAGAAATTTAGAATTTCGGTAACCAAAGGGGTCAAATTTTCCTTATATAAAGTGAAGGGGAGTTTGACCTCTTTTACTTTCTTTTATAAGAGATAGGTTGCTATGGCAAATTGGAAAATAGAAAGAAAAATCCCTTTCAAATATTTTGTTCTTTGACAACTGAATAGACCAAGGTAGGACTTTATCTGCTTGTGGAGAATTATGACTTACGCCATGACCTTTCTGCTGAGAGATTTCGGTTTTATGAATACTGGGTAAACCAAGGAAACAAGAAAGCGAGCGACAAATAAGATTACATAAAAAACAGAGGTGGCAATCTGTTCGTTGAAATAAGCAGTGATAATGATACTTCAATAGTTTATGCCGGCTCGTCTGGAATAAGAGGCGGAGGTGAGATTCCTATGTTGTCAGCCAAGACACCTACCAATGTCAAAAAACTTAAAGAAAGAAAACAACAGGGAAAGGAGTTTTCTAATGAATGCAGAAGAATTAACAAGATATAAAAATATGTCGGTGGAAGAGATTGATCAAAGACTCGTTCCGGACATTGAAGATATAAAAAGTAAGAAGAATATTGATCCGATTTCCATGTACTTTATGAAAGTCGGAAATGTTATCGTCAAATGCAGTTATGCAGGAAACGGAAGAAGTTTAGCGGATTGCTTTTTGTCCTATTTAGAAAAGAAAGCGATGCTGCTTGATTAAAAATATGATAAAAGGGGCAGACTTTTTTACGAATTTATGGTATAATACGAATCAAATAGGGATACAACTTAAATAAGTGCTTGAAAAGACTCCAAGTTATCATATTTCTCTTGAAAAAGAATATGAAAGTTTGGAGGTTTTGTTATGTCTAAAAGAATTTTGGATACCTATCGGGTAGCCATGTATCTTCGACTATCTCAGGATGACGAAAAATACGATAAAGATTTCAAGGCGGAAAGCAACAGTATTTCCAATCAAAGACTTCAAATCCAAGATTACATTGATAAAAACGAGGAGATGGAGCTTGCAGGCGAATATGTAGATGACGGATATTCAGGAATCAATTTTGAGCGACCGGCATTTAAAGAAATGATGGAGGATGTAATCACAGGAAATATCAACTGCATTGTGGTAAAAGATTTATCCCGTTTCGGCAGAGATTATATTGATAGCGGAAGATACCTGCAAAGAGTATTTCCCTCTCTTGATATAAGATTTATTGCCCTAAATGATAATTATGACAGCTATACAGCCAGTGAAACGGAAAAGAACTTGGTCATTCCGTTTAAAAGCTTCATCAATGACAATTATTGTAGGGATACTTCCGCAAAGGTCAGAAGTGTCTGCAAGGTAAAGAGAAAACAGGGACAGTTTATCTCAAACTATGCTCCTTACGGCTATGAAAAAGATAAGGAAGATAAGCACAAAATAGTAATTGATAAAGAAGCGGAATATGTGGTGCGTAAAATCTTTTCAATGAAGCTTGAAGGGTACAGCTCCTACTCTATTGCCAAACACTTAAACGATAATGGAATCCCATCACCGATGGAGCATAAAAAGGCAAAGGGAATAAGGTATAAGACAGGCTTCAGCACAAAGGCGGTTGCCAAATGGGATACGCCGGCAGTTAATCGTATTTTAACCAATGAAATCTATATCGGAACACTGCAACAGGGAAAACGGGAAAAGATAAACTATAAGCTGGATAAGGTGGTTTCCAAGGATAGAAGCGATTGGATTGAAATCGAGGACAATCATGAAGCTATTATTGATATTTATGACTTTGAAATTGCCCAAAAACTTTTGAAATGTGATATAAAGGCAAAAAATGTTGGGGAGAAAGCGGATTTGTTTTCAGGTCTTTTATTTTGCAAGGACTGTAATGCTCAGATGACAAAGAAAGTCGATAAGAGAGGGAAAACTCCCACTATTTACTATATCTGCTCCCAGTACAACAAAGGAAAAGAGTGCAGCAGGCATTCAATCAAACAGGAAGAATTAAAGCTAAGCGTACTTGAGATGATTCGCCATTATATCAACTCTCTTGGGAAGTATGAAAGCATTTCGGAAAAAGTAAGGGACATGGAAGTATCTTATGAGCTTTTTCAGAAAATAGATAAAAGACAGGAGTATACCAAGAAAAGCAAGGCAAAGTTTGAACTTTTAAAATCGGCTCTGTATCAGGACTTAAAAGAAGGAATCATTTCTGAAGAAGAATTTTACGGTATGAGAGAGTTTTATACAAACCGTATCGTAGAAAGCGAACTGATTTTAGAAAAGCAGAATAAAGAAATTTCAAGACTCTATCAAAAGAGTTTGGGAAACAAAAACTTCCTGTCAGATATTAAAAAGTACAGGAATATAAGCACCTTAGAAAGAGGGCTTCTTGTAAGACTTGTCGATAAAATCTATGTTTTGGAAGAAAAAAGGATAGAAATCCATTTTAACTATGATGAAACTACAGATATACTGGATAAGTTAAGCGACTACACAAAGCAATCCTCCGAGCTGATGAAGGAGGTGGTGTAGATGGCAAGGACAGCGAACAGGCGGGCAAAAGCGGAAGAAGCTCTGTTAAGCAAAGAAAGCGGAAACAGTTTTCAAACAGCGATTTACACAAGAATATCAAGAGATAAAAAAGAAAAGCCGAGTGATTCCATTGAAAATCAAATTGCTCTTTGTGAAAGTTATATAAAGAAAAATGATGGTCATAATTTGGTTGGAATATATAAAGACATCGCAAAGACAGGGACAGAATTTGAAAGACCTGACTTTGAAAAACTTATGGGAGAAGTAAGGACGGGAAAAGTCAACTGCATTATTGTAAAAGACCTATCCCGCTTTGGAAGAAATTATACGGAGCTTGGAAACTTCATTGAAAAGATATTTCCGTTTCTTGGAGTAAGATTTATTGCGGTTAATGACAATCTGGATACCTTTCACATGGAAAATCCCAATAAATCTCTTGAGGTAATCTTGAAGAATATTGTAAATGAAACTTATGCAAAAGACATTTCAAAGAAAGTATCAAGCTCTCATCAGATGAGGATCAAACAAGGCGGATTCATCTGTGGTGCGGCTCCTTATGGCTATACAGCAAGAAAAGATGAAGATGGAGTAAGACGGTTATATGTTGATGAAAATACAGCTTCCATCGTAAAAGAAATTTTTGATGCGTATTTGAAGGGATTTAGTACACTTGATATTTCAAAGTTACTGCTTGAAAAGAAAGTATATATAGCAACTGATTATAGGAAGTTTGGAAAAGCTAAAGCTGATGAAAATGAACTTATAAGAGCTTGGATGCCAACAACAATATTACAAGTGCTTAAAAATCGTGTATATACAGGAACACTCATTCAAGGCAGAAATCAAAAGCATTTATTTGAAGGTAAAAAGAGAGAAAGGCTTGACGAAGAACATTGGACAATAACAGAAGATGCCCATGAAGCAATTATCTCGCTTGATACATTTGAAAAGGTACAGGAGAAAATTTCCTCAAAATCTAATTCCATTAAAAATAGCAGAAAAGAAAATAAGAATGCTAAGGATGATACAGTATTTAGAGGAAAACTCTATTGTGGGATTTGTAAGAGAAAAATGAGCGTACACAGGCAAAAAAGCGGTAATAAAACTGTATTTTATTTTAGCTGTAATCGGTTCAGAGAATTTACAACAGAAAAATGCGGAACATCTATTACAGAGGCTACTCTTGAAAAAACTGTTAAAGCAGCCTTTGATGCTATTCTTTTAAATAACAGTAAAAGTTATAAGGCTTATCTGAATGCTTATGACAATCTTAAAATAGAGTTGGATAAGAAAAAGGAAAAAGAAATAACTGAAATTGAAAGAAAAATTTTAGGCTTTAGCAGACTTCAAAGTGAGTATTATGAAAAATATGTTTTGGGCAAGTGGAGTAAAGAAGATTTTGAAAGGGAAAAAGGACTTCTGGGTAAAAAGAAAGCAGAACTCGAAAGCCTAAAAGAAAGACAAGTTGCTATCTTTGAAAAAGAAGTATTTGAACTTGAAGAAAGGCATAAGTACCTTACAGCGCTTTTTAAAGGTAAAACAAAGAAATGGGATAAAGACTTTGTAGATAGCATCATTGATAAGATCTTTATAGGGAAAGATAACACAATAGAAATCAAATTTAATTTTGAAGAAACTCCTGTGATTACTGAAAAACTCGGTAGAAAGACAAGGAGGAGCTGATATGAATACAGTAGATTTTTATTTAAGACTTTCCTTAGAAGATGGCGATCAGCAAGACGAAAGCAACAGTATCACTTCCCAAAGAGAAATCTTAAAAGACTATATCCGCTCCAAAGAAGAATTTACAGGCTTTCAGATACGGGAACACATAGATGATGGTTATACCGGAACAAACTTTAATCGCCCCGCATTTCAAAAGATGATTGCTCTTGTAAAGAAAAATGAAGTAAAGACCATACTCGTAAAAGATTTATCTCGCTTTGCCAGAGATTATATCGAATCGGGAGCCTACATTGAGCAGATCTTTCCCTTTATGCAAGTTCGATTTATTTCGGTGAATGACAACTATGACAGTAAGAACAACGAGAACGGAATCAGCAGTTTGGAAATTCCTTTTAAGAATCTTGTCTATGACTACTATTCCAAGGACATCTCACAGAAAATCCGTTCTTCCGTTAAAATCAGACAAGAGAAAGGCTATTACTTCGGCTCAAAAGCACCCTACGGATATGTGAAAGATGAAAACGACTATCATCAGCTCATTGTAGATGAAGCAGTAAGACCGATTGTGAAAGAAGTGTTTGCAAGATATTTAAGCGGAGAAAGTATGCTTTCGATTGCCAAAGACTTGAATGAGAGAGAAGTCTTAACACCCGGTAAGCACATAGGACTGAAAAGAGGAACGGGGATTTGGACAGGACAGATTGTTCGCTATCTCTTAACCCAACGGGTTTATACCGGAGCAATTGTTGGCGGAAAGACAAGAGTGTATGAAGTCGGATCGGATCATCGGCAATGGATAGATAGCGAGGACTGGATTATACGAGAAAATATGCACGAAGCCATCATATCCCAAGAGGACTTTGCGGAAGTTCAAAACCGATTAAGCAGCAATGCAAAATATATCAGCCGAGAACGGAAGCATTTCCATATTCTTCAGGATAAAGTCTATTGCGGGAAATGCCATCATAAGATGAGCTATACCGTTTACTCCGGAAAAAATGACGGATATTATTGTCCGTATCGGTACAAGGCAAAAGACTGTGGCTGTATGAAAGGAAAGATACAAGCCTCGGTACTGGAAGAAATCGTGTCAAAGGAAATTCAGCTTTATACCGAGAGCTTTCTTGAAAAAGAACAGACGAGAATGATTGAGCATAGAGTCAGAGAAAGTATTTGTGAGAGCCTGCTTGAGCGAAAGAAAAAACTGGAAGCGGAACAACAAAGGAATCAAATTTCCAAAATGCAGTGTTATGAAAGGTATAAGCAAGGGATCGTGGAGAAAGAAGAATATCTCTCAAAACGAGAATCCCTGACACAAAGAGCAAAGAATATCGAGCAGGAAATATCGATTATAGAGAACAAGATACAAGAAAATACAGTTTCAAGACATCATTTGAATGTCGATAAGTTAAGAGAAGCAGTATCCGAAGGAGAACTTGTTTTAGACTGGATCAACGAAGTGATAAAAAAAATCTATGTTTATGACAAGGACAAGGTGGAGATTGTTTGGAAATTTGAATAAAGAGGACAAAGAAATGGATAAAAAAGATGAAATGATGATTGTAAATCATGAATCCCTTGTAAAAAAGATTTATATTATTAGGGGACAAAAGGTTATGCTTGATTTTGAATTAGCCGAAATCTATGGATATGAAACGAAAAATTTCAACAGGCAAGTCAAGAATAATATTGAGAAGTTTGAAGGCGAAGATTTTATGTTTCAACTAACAACTCAAGAAGTTGAAGAACTTTCAAGGTGCAAAAATTTCACCTTGAACAGAGGCACCGGACGAGGTAGTAATATTAAGTACAATCCTTATGTCTTTACAGAGCAAGGAATCTATATGTTGATGACTGTATTAAAGGGTGATCTTGTAGTAAGGCAAAGTAGAGCTTTAGTTCGTACTTTCAAACAAATGAAAGACTACATTGTAGAAAATCAAGGGTTGATTGGGAAAAGAGAGTTTTTACAACTTTCGATGCAGATTACAAGCAATGTCGTAGAAATGCAGGATTTAAGACGGGATTTAATGAATGTGGAAGATAAGG
>NZ_CAURDT010000009.1:0-42975 GCF_963524015.1 uncultured Parvimonas sp.
CTTCTTTACCATCTATACTTGCACTGTCATCTTTGCTATCAAAAACATCTTTTACCGGCTTTGTAGGTGTTGGGTTTGTTGTTTCGTTTGTATCGTAACTATTCTTTCCTTCAACCACATTAGCTTTATTAAGAATCTTTTCCCCATTTACATTGTCATCAACTTTTACTTTAAATGTAACTTCGAATGTTTCTCCATTAGCTACTTTTTCTTTTGTCCAAGTGATTTCTCCGTCTTTGAAAACACCATTATTTGTAGCTGATCCCTTTACAAATGTTGTATGTTCAGGAATCTTATCCTTTATTACAACATTTTGTTCTTTTCCAGTAGTATTCTTGTAAGTAACCTTATAAAGTAATTCTTGTCCTGCTTTTACTTCGTTACCATCGATACTTGCTTTATTGTCTTTGCTATCAAAAACATCTTTTACTGGCTTTGTTGATGTTGGGTTTGTTGTTTCGTTTGTGACAAAACTGTTTTTTCCTTCAAGAACATTTGCCTTATTTAAAATCTTTTCTCCACTTACATTGTCATCAACTTTTACTCTAAATGTAACTTCAAATTTTTCACCATTAGCTACTTTTTCTTTAGTCCAAGTAATTTCTCTGTCTTTGTAAACACCATTATTATCAGCAGAGTCTTTAACATAAGTTGTATGTTCAGGAATCTTATCAGTTATTGTTACGTCTTGTTCTTTTCCAGTTGTATTTGTATAAGTAACTTTGTAAAGTAGTTCTTGACCTGCTTTTACTTCGTTACCATCTATACTTGTACTGTCATCTTTGCTATCAAAAACGTCTTTAACTGGTTTTGTTGATGTTGGGTTTGTTGTTTCGTTTGTTTCGTAATTGTTATTTCCTTCAATAACATTTGACTTATTAAGAATTTTTTCTCCACTTACATTATCATCAACTTTTACTCTAAATGTAACTTCGAATGTATCTCCATTGGCTACCTTATCTTTAGTCCAAGTGATTTCACCATTTTTATAAACACCGTTATTGTCAGCAGAGTCTTTAACATAAGTTGTATGTTTTGGAATCTTATCCTTTATTACAACCTTTTGTTCTTTTCCAGTTGTATTTGTATAAGTAACTTTGTAAAGTAGTTCTTGGCCTGCTTTTACTTCTTTACCATCGATACTTGCTTTATTATCTTTACTATCAAAAACATCTTTAACTGGTTTCTTTGGCGTAAATACTTTTACTGGTTTTGATTCAACTTTATAAACATTGTTTATATTGATATCAAATTTATTTTCGTATTTTGTTCCTTCTTTTGTTACCTTCCCTGTAATTATAGGTGAAGTTACTTTTGCTTCTTTTGTAAGGTCTCCGTTTATTTTTTGTAATAAACTTTCCTTTGCTGTAAATTTAAGAACTCTTGTTCCTTCTGTATATTCTACATTATAATCAACATTCTTAGCTTGAGTTCTTGCTAAATCAAGTTCATAACCTTCAGGTAATGTATCAGTAAAAACTAAGGATTTTATTTCTTCATGTCCTTTTGGAAAAGCAGAAGTATTTAATTCAAAATTTACTACTGAACCTGTTTTTACTACACTATTATTTATATCTTGATTATTTTCATTAAGCACTTTCTTTTCTACTTGTGATTTTACATAAAGCACACTGTAGTGATAAGTAACTTTTGTATCCGGTTTTTGTGGTTCTTCTGGTGGTGTAGGTTTAGTTGGCTTATTTGGTTCCTTTGCTTTAATTTCAGGAATACCAATCGCACGAACCTTACCATTTAAAGAATACCAAATGTTAGGCCTCTTGCCTTCAGTATTATCTTTATCTTTAACCTTAGGGCCATAATCTGGACCATCTAAAATTTTTGTAGCAGAAGCCGCCCCAAGTGTAATATAATTTTTACTACCTTGTAGTCTAACTACACCAGCACCATACCATGAATTTTCTGCATCAGCAGTATCCCAACCTGATCCAGGTTCACTTGGACGTTTATACATAGAATGTTTACAACCACCTTCACCTTGTTTAAAGTTCAAGCTTTCAGTTGCATAAATCAAATTACGTTTTGTATCTTCGCCTACTGTTGAACCGGAAATTTTTACAAATTGTCCTGGCATATAATCTTTAGCAAGCTCTATAGAATTGTGTTCACGGTTAAGAGATGCGACTGACATTAACGCATCTTGAAATTCAACTGGATTTCCATCTTGATCATAAAAAGTGAATTCATTTTTAACAAAAATGGAAGTATCTTTTTCAGTGTCGCCTGTGTAAGCAGATGCGAATATCCCAAGTGTTGGGTCTGTAAAGATTCCTAACCATGCCTTAGTATTCTTAAAAGCAGAGTCTGAAGTTAAAGTATATTTAAAAACTATTTTTGAGATTTTTTTACCATTGTAATAAGTTTTTTGAAGGTTTGTATATGTGGCTGTTACACTTTGTCCCTTTTGTAATAGAACTGTTGCCCATTTTACCGTACCATTATTACTAACAGTAGTTTTCCATGAAGATTTATTGCCGATATTTCCATACAATTCCGTGTTATTTATAATACCACCGGCATTTTCCAAATCTTTAACACTCATATCATCTAATTGCAATGTTTTTTCTGTATATTTAGGTGTCTTACTAAATGCCTTATCAACTGCATTAGCTGATACATAACTTCCTTGATTCTCAGATAGAGTTAACTTTGCATCTGGCTCTGAATCATATACAAGTGTTTTAGCATATGGAGAAGACAAAAATCCAGGATTATCTTTATTCTTTTTGTAGTCTTCTAATGCCTTTTCCATTTCTTTTTTTTCTTTTTCGTATTGCTTTTGAAAATCATCATACTCTTTTAAGTATTTTTTATAATCTTCCTCATATTTAGCTAAATCTTTATCATATTGTGCTTTTTTCTTATCGTATTCTGCTTTTTTAGCATTATACTCATCCAATTTAACTTTTGTTTCTTTAATTTTTTTAATCTGAGCTTTATAATCAGCATCAATTTCCGCTAATTTAGCATTAGCCTCTGCATTAGAGCCAACAGAACCCTTATCCACTACAGAATCTTCTGTAATATCTAATCCAGAATCTTTTGCTTCCTTTACAGCTTTATCCAACTCAGTTCTATC
Source organism: uncultured Parvimonas sp. (assembly GCF_963524015.1). Classification (NCBI taxonomy): domain Bacteria; kingdom Bacillati; phylum Bacillota; class Tissierellia; order Tissierellales; family Peptoniphilaceae; genus Parvimonas; species uncultured Parvimonas sp. Next base: position 3,098 of record NZ_CAURDT010000009.1, read on the forward strand.
AGCTTTTACTTCTATTCCCTTAATTGGATCTGCTGCATAAGCCTGAGATGCGATTGGCATAATCAATGAAACTATTGCCATTACCGATACAAGCTTATTAATAAATTCCCTTTTCTTCACTATTCAATCCCCTTTCCATAAGAAATATTTTTTTAATAATTGTTTTTTAACTATAATTTTTAAAAATCTCAAAAATTTTCTAACATTCTAAATAATATCTATTAAAAAATGTCACCTCTTATATTTTATCATAAATAACAACAAATGTCCACATTTTTAAGGCTTAAATCGTTTGAAATTCTGTTTTTTTAATAATTTATATATAAAAACCATAAAAAAGAACTTAGTTTTTTACTAAGTTCTAATTCTTGTGAAGTAAAAAATCTTCCGAAAACTCACCCAATACAAATATTTCAGAAGGGCGAATTTTTTTCTAAAATTTCTAATTAAAAGCCTAAATATAAGAAATATAGACCTATAAGTAAAATTATTATTCCAAAAACAATTTTTACAATATCTGATATTTTTCCATAAGATTTATTTGACATCACTTTTCCAACAAAGCCTGTACTAGTTCCTGCAATTATTACCAAAATACTGTTGCCTATTGAATATAGCAAAAATAGTAATACTCCCCAAAGTAAACTTCCTTTTGAAGCAACAATCGCAAGTAATGCAACTAAAATTGGAGTTGAACAAGGACTTGAAAACAACCCTGCCATTATTCCAACTATCAAAGCACCTATATATCCAGTCTTTTTACTTTTGTTAGTCAAAATTTTACTTGGAACTACATTTATTATCTCCCAAGTTTGCAATGCCATTAAAATCATAACAACTCCTAAAAATATATTCCAAAGTTGTCCTGATTGATTAAAAATCTTACTAAGTAAAGCTGCTAAAACCCCTAAAGTTGTATAAGTTATTGCCATTCCAATGGCGAATACAACAGAAATTTTAAAAGCTCTTTTAGTGTCATCTTCCTTAGTTCCAGTCATAAAACCAATAATCAAAGGAATTGATGCAAGTGAGCAAGGTGAAATAGAAGTTAGTATTCCTCCAAGTAATGCGAGGATTGGAGCTAAGATACCAAAAGATTTCAATCCTTCTCCAATGATATTCTCTAAATTATTTAACATTCTTCAACATCTCCTCAATAACTTGCTTTAATTCTTCATATTTAACAACACCTTCTGATCCACCAAACTTTAATTCGCCAGTTTTCTTATCTTCATAAGCAACATAACTTATTTTCTTCGCCAAATCTCCCTTTGCTTCATAAGGTGTTCCATCTGCATTGAAGTAAAATAAAGTAGGTGTTACTCTTACTGGAAATTGTGATGCAAATGCTTGTTGTTTTCTAAGGTCGATAGTTTTTATTATTACTTTATCCTTATATTCTTTTCTCAGTTTTTCCAAAACTGGGTGCTGAACAGCACAAGCATGTCACCCATTTTGGCTAAAGTCTAAAATCATAACCTTTTTTTGACTTTTTAGACTTTCTAAAGTTAGATTCTCATCTGAATTAGAGTTTTTAGAATCTGAACTGTTTTTGTTGTCGTTGCTACTATCATTTTTATTGTTATTATTGGATTTGTTTTCTGTGATAGTATTATTTTTGGAGTTTTCATTACTATCATCTTTATTGTTTTTATTCATATAAAAGTTTTTAAAAATGAAAATTCCAAAAACTATAACGAACACTGAGCATAAAACTGCAATCTTCTTTTTCATAGTTCTCTCTCCTTTTAGAATTTGATAAAAATATACCCTACAATAAAAATGAATAATCATAATCAAAAAGAAGTATGATAAAAAATTTTCTATTTTCTTTAAATTTAGTTCATATGACTGTAGAAATTTTATTATATTGTTTGCAAGCAGGGAGATTTAGGAAATATTGTATCATTGTACACAATGACTCCGTCAGATCTACTTTTGTTTCCAAGCACGGAGCCTTAGGAGATCTCCAGGACAACTGTATCTTTAGATACAATTGTCCCGTCAGACCTACTTTTGTTTGCTAACAAACAAAGTTAGGGCTAGATTCACTCCGGTCGAGATGACGTGTTGAGGACATCTCTTCGCAAAGTACTATGACGTGAATTATTTTGTTTTCTATGCAATTTTTATCATTTTTAAAATTTTTTCCAAACAAAAAATAGGCTATCCGCCTATTTTAAAGTTTTCTAATTGTATTTCATTTAAACCTTCAAACTTTTCTTGTTTTTCTATATTTTTAAATAATAGTTTTTGGATTTTATCGATTGAATTTTCTAATTTCTCTCCTTTTATCAACTCACTTGCTACAAGAGACGAAAACACGTCCCCCGTTCCACAAATTTTTATATCAACTTTTTCACTTGCAAACCATTTTATTGAATTTTCGCAAAAATACAAAGTATTAAGTTTGTTATTTTCTTCAAAACTTTTGATTAAAATTCGTTTTGATCCCATTTCAGATAGTTTTTTTGCAATTTTTTCTATATCTTTTCTTTCTATCTCAGAAAATATTTTGTTATATTCTGTTAATAAAATAGCCTCTGTGAGATTTGGTGTTACTACATCTGCAAAATTCAAAAGTTCTCTATAAAAAGATATTTGTTTTGCAGTTGTTCCGGAGTATTTTATACCATTATCTCCAAGTATTGGATCTAAAATGACTTTCCCTTTAAAATTTTGTAATATTTCCTTTATTATTATAAAAACTTCATCATTATCAATAAATCCAATATAAATTGCATCAATTTTCTTAATTTCAAAGACTTTTTTAACTATTTCAGAAAAGTTTGGAATATTAAAACTAATATAATCCTTATAACTCATATTAGAAGAGAATATTTTGGTTGGAACTCCAAACACTTCATGACCATTTTGTGTTAATACTGAAATATTTGCCTTTAATGCCATATTTCCAACTACACAGTAGTCATTAAATACTAAAATTCTCATTTATCTTATACTCTTTTTCAAAATTGGCTTTAAAACCTTTACCAATATAACAGCAATTAAAACTCCAACAATTGCATTAACTGATGAAGCCCATAATCTTTGTAGCCCTTTTGCAATTGCTCCTGCTTGTGGTAATCCTTTAACATAAATATCAGATATATAACTTTTAGATAAATATAAAATTACATAAGTGACAGCTCCTGTTATTGAACCTATTAAATTTTTCTTAAAGTCTTCTGCTTTTGCTCCGTTTGAGTATGCGATTTTACCACATATGAAAGCCATTAAAAATTTAAATGTAAATGTAAATGGTGCAGAAGGTAGATAAATTGGATTTATTAAATCAAAAATTGCTGAGCCCAAGCCAGAAGCAAGACCACCTGCAAGAGGCCCTAATAAAAGTCCACATAATAGGCAAAATCCATTTCCGATATGTACTCTAGTTGCACTTGCTCCAAGTGGTATTTGGATTTGGATTTGTGAAGCTACAAAAACAACTGCTGCCATTACTCCTATTAATGTTATTTTTTTAATACTTAATTTGTTTTCCATATAAATGCTCCTTTGTTAATTCTAATCAAATATAGTATAATATAGATATTGATACTGTTTGTAGTGTCAAAATAATATTTTTTTATGGTGTCAGAATGTTAATATTAAATAATGGTGTACTCTATATGCAAATATATGAGTATTTTAAAAATGAAATAATAAAAGGAACTTACAAAGCTAATAAAAAACTACCTAGCAAGAGAAATCTTGCAAAAGAGTATAATATCTCTTTAAATACTGTAGATAACGCCTATTCAAAACTCTTTGAAGAAGGCTTTATTTACTCAAAAGAAAGACAGGGTTTTTTTGTTTCTGATGTTGGAGAGCTTTATGTCCTAGATAGCAAGCCAATCCACATAACAAAAGAAGAAGAAAATATCGAATATGACTTTTCATACAGCGGTGTAAGTGAAGAATTTCCTTATAAGATATTCAAAAAAATATCTTCAAATATTTTCGACAATAAAGATATTTTAGAGAAAGTTGATTATCAAGGTTATCTTCCACTTAGAACACAAATTTCAGAATATCTTGATAAATCAAGAGGTTTTAAGGCTGACCCTTCACAAATTGTAATTTCAAGTGGATCTGAATATCTATTCCAAATTATTTTTAAATTGATTTCAGGAAAATTTGGAATTGAAGACCCAGGATACAACATGCTTTCCAATATCATGGATACAAATGATATAAATTATGAATTTATACCAGTAGATGAAAATGGAATGGATTTAACAAAATTAAAAAAATCAAAGTCAGATTTTTGTGTTATTACTCCAGCTCATCAATTTCCAACCGGTGTTATAATGAATATGCAAAGACGTGTTGAACTTTTGAATATGAAAAGGATAAAATATGTAATTGAAGATGACTATGACAGTGAATTTAAATATTCAAAAAGACCTGTTCCTGCATTAAAATCAATTGATGTGAATGATAAAGTAATTTACATTGGCTCTTTTTCAAAGTCAATCTCTCCAAGCTTTAGAGTGAGTTTTATGGTTTTACCATTCGATTTGGTTGAAAAATACAATAAAATTTTCAAATTTTTCATCTGTCCCGTTTCAATTATGGTGCAAAAAATGCTTACAACTTTTATAGAGTCTGGGGAGTTTGAAAAACATCTTAACAGAATGAGAAAAATCTACTCTAAAAAACGACAACTATTAATGGATATGTTAAACGAAAGAAAAGATATCACTATAAGAGGTTCAGATGCGGGGCTTCATATTGTTTTAGAATATCCAAAAACTTACTCAGAAGAGTATATCATAAAAAAAGCAAAGGAAAAAAAGATAAAAGTCTATGGACTTGGTTCTTATGGAACAAAAAGAGAGATACCTTCGATTTTATTAGGTTTTGCAACACTTAGTGACGAAAAATTAAAAGAGGGAATTAAATTATTCCTAGAAATCTAGGAGGTTTTATGGAATTTAAGGAATTTGATTATAACAAGTATTTTGAAGAAATAAAGAAAATCTTTAAATCTGCAAACTGGTCTGCATATCTAAAAGATGATGAAAAACTAAAAAGAGCTTTTAAAAATTCACTTTATCTTTTAGGTGCTTTCGAGAATGATAAATTAATTGCCTTTATTCGTTGTGTTGGAGATGGCGAACACATATTACTTATTCAAGACTTGATTGTAGATTCTAATTACTATAGGCAAGGAATTGGAACAAAACTATTTAAGTATGTTTCAGAAAAATATAAAGATGTTAGAACTTTTTGCCTTTTTACAGATATTCACGATATTAGAGATAATGAATTTTACAAGTCTATGAAAATGGTCAGGATTGAAGAAAAAGATATGATTTCATATATTAGATAGTTTTATTTTCCATTAAAAAAGCTGTGAATTTTTTCACAGCTTTTTACAATCATCAGTTACTTTTTCCATATATTTCAATTATTTTTCAACAAGTTCGGCAGATTTATAATTTATCTTATCTAAGAAAACGTCTAAAGTCTGATTCCCTGCCACTAAAGTATATTTATTATTTTCTTTTATCCCTTTTGTACTCACTATAACAGTTTGATATTCCGATTTTGGTTTATATTCCGTTAAGGTTTTTCCTGATTCATCCAAAACTTTCAGATTTTCTTTAGTTTTTTTGTCAAATTTCATCAACATACTTCCCTGAGTTGAAGAATCTCCAAAACTTTTAACTGTTGAAGAATTTCCAGCACCTACAAAAGTTCCTCCACTTATTTTAGCAGAGCCTTCATAATTCAGTACTGAATTTTCGCTGTTATTTGAACTTTCTACAATAGTTTCTCCTCCAGTTACGGAAATATCACCCTTAGAATTTAATCCATGTTTTTCGGAATAAACACTAACTTTTCCCCCACTTATTTGTATATGTAGAGAATCTGGCTCAGTATCTTTTTTGCTACTTGCAAATATGCCATCATCTTTCGAAACAACCTGTGTGTTTCCGCCTCTTATGTCTATGTTTTCGCTTTCGATGCCATTATCTCCACTTTTTATATTTATATTTCCATTGTTTATTGTAACTTTCGAATTTGAATTTATTCCGTCTTTTCCAGCGGAAATCTTAAAATTTCCATTTGCAATATATACTCTGCCTTTATTACCATCTCCAGAAGCTTTTAATCCTGTACCTTTCTCGCCAGACTTAATATCATATTTACCATCGGCTATTGCTACAGAATTATTAGCACTTACAGTATTTCCAGCAGTATCCATTGCATACTTTCCGTCTACAAATACTACCTTATCTTGAGATACAATTCCTCTACCATAAGGTGAGAAAAGATTTAAAATTCCTGTACCGTTAAAACTTAAATCACTCTTTGAAAAAATAACTGAATCCTTGTTGTCCTCTTTATTATATTCACCTTTTAGTTCCAATTTATTATTAGTGTCTGATGCTAGAGTAATAATAGTCTTTTTAGCATTTTCAACTAAAATAGGACTTCCTTTAGATGAAGAAAGATCAACTCCTTTCAACACAAGTTTTACTTTATCATTACTTTTTGCATTAACTACAATTTGACCATCATCGAGTTTACCGGTTAAAATATAAGTTCCTCCTGCAGAAATAGTTATAACATTTCCAGAAACACTTAAATTTTCTCCTTTTATTTTAGAAATATCACTTAAATTCAAAATTGTACTATTTTTTTCATCGACCATAGCATCATAATCATCATCTGCAAATATATTCGACTTAGCATTTGAATTAGTTCTATTTACTTTCATATTTTGCATCGAATGTGTATTGGTTTCTTTTGTAGGTTTACTACAAGCTACCAAACAACCAGACAATATAGCCAAACTGAATAATTCAACTACCAATTTATTAGCCTTCATATGTCCTCCTTAATACTATTTCAACACAATTAAATTCTTATTCATATTTTGTAATTACATTTTACAAAAGTAACCTTTGATTAACCTTAAATATATTTTTATTTTAAAAGATATTTTTGAGTAAAAAAATGATGTATCAAGGAAAATTATATGATAGGAAGATTAACATAAACATTAAATTATACAAATTAGACTACAATAATTGATGTATCTACGATACATTTCACTATTGCTTGTAAACAAGCAAAGTTAGGTCTAGATTCACTTCACTCAGCACGCTTTGCTTCGGTCGAAATGACGTATAATGTAAATAGCTTTGTTTAAAAGCTAGACGTTAAAAGTAAATAAACTTCAAAATGTATTTAAAAGTTCGAAGAAAATTATTTAAAATTATATATTAGAGAAAACACAAAAAAGAGCTATTAATTTAATAACAGCTCTAATCTATATTATTCAATTTTTTATAATTTAACTGTAAAAACAATTTTTTCTCCATCAAAACTGTCAGCAGAAATTTTTCCCTTATGTTTTAAAACAATTGATTGAGCGATAGAAAGTCCAATTCCATATCCCCCAGTTTTACTATTTCTTGAACTATCAGCTCTGTAAAATCTTTCGAATAAAATATTATAGTTTTTAATTTCTAAATTGTCTGCTTCATTTTCTACAGTAAATACTATTTTTTTATTTTGCTTTGTTAGTCTTACATTTATATCACTATTTTCTTTTGCATATTTAATAGCATTATCAAGCAAAATTCCTATAACCTGTCTAATTAATTTTTCATTTCCCTTAAAAGAAATTCCATCTTCAATATCTGTTACTATATTTTTATCCAAACTTAAAGCATAGTCTTTAACATCTGTAATACAATCATTAAGCACATCAGAAAAAGAAAAATCCATTTTATCCAAGTCATCAGATTCGTCAAGTTTAGTAAGTGAAATCAAATTCCCGATAAGCCCATTTAATCTATTTACCTGTTTATGAATATTTCCTGTCCACTTACTCTCCCCACCTTCCATTTCAAGCACATCTGCACTTGTCTTTATTATAGCAAGTGGTGTTTTTAACTCGTGGCTTGCATCTGTGATAAAAGCATTTTGCTTTTCATATGCTTGAACCATAGGTGCAACAGCTTTTTTTGATAAAACATATGAAAAGAATGTAACAAGTCCTAAAACTAAAAGGCTTATAATAACACTATTTCCAAGATTTGAATAAAAGACATCAAAATCTTTTACAACATCTACAAAGGCAATCAACTTTCCCTTATCCGTATTTTCAACCATATATTTAAAACCCTTGTAATAGCCACTATGTTTTCCTTTAGCCAAAACTTCTTTTGCATAATCAACAGCATCGGAAGCACTTGTAAAAAAAACATCATCTGTATTAACTGTTACAATATTTTTTTGATTATCTGTTCTAACTGTAAAAAATCTGTTAGAAAAGTTCTTAAGATATAATGTCTTTTTTTCGTCGGCATTTTCATTAACTACTGCAAAACTTGGCATAACTCCATTATTTTCAATTAATGTTTTTAGTAGTTCATCTGAACTATGTTTAAGATTATAGAAGTTAGCAACATTTACAAAAGCCATAATCGCCAAAATTACAACGGAGATAATTCCAACTGAAAAATAGATAAACTTTTTTCTAAGTTTACTTTCCATTTATAGCCTCCAAAGAGTAACCAACATTTCTAGTTACTTTTATCTCAACATCTGCATCTAGTTTTGCAAGTTTCTTTCTAAGATATGAAATATAAACCCAAACGACACTTATATCAGAATCTGTATCATAACCCCATATTTTATCCATAAATGTATCAGCTGAAATAATATTTGAAGGTGTTGACATTAACATTTCAAGCATTTGAAATTCTTTGTTTGTAAGTTTGTAATTGCCCTTTTCTGATGACAATTCAAAAGTAGTTCTATTTAAAGTAATATTTCCAAATGTCAAAACATTGTCTGTTACATTTTCTTTTCTTCTAGTTATTGCTCTAAGTCTAGCGAGCAATTCCTTAACTTCAAAAGGCTTAGTTAAATAGTCATCTGCTCCACTATCAAGTCCCACAATCTTATCATCAAGTTCTGACTTTGCAGTAAGCATAATAACTGGAATGCTGTTTCCATTTTCTCTAATAGTTTTTAAAACAGTAATACCATCAACTTTCGGCATCATAATATCTAAAACAACAGCATCGTAGTTTTCCGCTTCTAAATAAGTAAGTGCTTCTTCTCCGTCATAAACGACATCAACAGAATACTTATTACCTTTTAGAATAGCACAAAGTCCGTCTGCCAAATCAATTTCATCTTCACAAATTAAAATCCTCATAAAAACACCCCGTATTTTTTCTATACTTTTTTTATATACTATAACAGTATAACCTTAAAACAACTTAAAATCAAGTATATAAAAACTGCACCATTTTCTTAAATTCAAGATTTAGGTGCAGTACAAATTTTGTAATTTAAAAATATTTATCCCCTCAACAATTTCTTGATTTTCTTCTTGTTTACGAATAGAATATATATAAATAAAATCATATATATAACAAATAAAATATATCTAATAATATTATTTTTGTAAATCAACTCAAAAATTAAAATCATTGGAAAAGAAATTACTAGACAAGTAAGAATTGTCTTTAAATCAAAAAGCTTCTTATATCCCAATTTACATATAGTATTGTAATGAATTAAAAATAGTACAACATATCCTGCTAAAGTCGTATATCCTGCAGCAATATAGCCATACTTTCCTATAAAAATGAAATTCAAAACTATATTAACAATCGCTGCGACTGTAGTTCCCATTGCAACTACTTTCATTTTCTTTTCAAAAAATTCTACTTGAACAAACATCGTATATGCAAATTGAAATAAACAACCAATAATCAAAGGCGGTAAAACACCAACACCTTCAATATACTTTTTTCCACCTAAAAATAACATAACTTCAGGGGCAACTAATAGTATTCCAACAATCATTACAAAGAACAGTCCAAAATATTTAGTTGAATATTTTTTTATTAATCTTTTATTACCTTGTTTTAAATTATCGAGAACCCAAGGAGCCCATGCCTTGTTCATTGAATCCAATAGAGCATAAATTATTACAGTAATTATATAAGCAACACTGTAAATTGCAGTATGCTCTGTCCCTGCCATTTTGGTAAGCATAATCCTATCAGAAGAACCTAATACAATCAAAGATAATTGATGTGGCACTAGAGGTAAACTAAAAAATAAAGCATATTTAAGATACGATTTTTTTATAGTCTTCCCTCTTTTAACAATTAGAATATACATAAATAGTCCAATGACTACATAAGGAATGTATTGACCATAAACTCTTCCATCTAATTTATTATTACAAAGAACAACTAAGAAAACGGAAAGTAAACTTGTAGATACTACAATTAAACCCGTTAATAGTGAAAAAGCCTTATACCTATAAAAAGCTCTTTCAGTTGTTATGAAATTATAAAATGCCTCTTGAAAAAGAATAAATAAAAATATTATATGAAAATATTTTTTATCTATTCCTGTAAAAGCACTTATCTGATTACCAAAAATCAAAAAAACTATATAAAAAGAAATTGTTATTATATTCGATAAAACTAGAGCTGAAAAAGAATAACTAGGCAAATCCTCTTCGTAATCAAGTTTTGCTCTAATTATAGAAGAATGTATATCACATGCAAAAAGGATAGACATTACAGCTACCCAACTCGCAATATTATTATATTGTCCATAATCATCTTTGCTCAAAACTCTGGAAAAAATTGGTGCAGTAATAAATGCAATCGATCTAAAAAGAAAATTGCTTATCGTATACCATATTCCTGATTTTAAAACTACATTTCCTTTAACCTTTGACATACTTCCATCCTTTTATTGTTTCTATAATACTTATATAAAATAGCTATCATAATCCAAAACTCTGTTACATACCAGAAAGATAAAGATAAGAATAATTGGCAAGAAACTGTAAAGAATACTATATAGAGTTCTCTCCAAAGTCTATCTTTACACAAAAACATCTTTATTGTCTGAATTAACAAAAATGTAAGAATACCTACTCCAACTAATCCAAAACTACATACCATTTCTAAAACTATATTATGTGAATATCCTACAAAATGTTCAGGAAATACAAAAGGTCTATCTCCATATGCACCATAACCAAATACCCAGTTATCTTTTATTGCTTTTCTAACTAATGTCCAAATTTCATTTCTACCACTATCGTCCGTGATGCTTGATTCAAGTAGTTTTGTTATAGTTCTAGTTTTCAAACCAAGATTTTGGAAAGTATTTATAAGAAAATCATAAATTTCATTTTTAAATAAAAATATAAGTCCTAAAACTCCAATTATTATAGTTATTTTTTTCAAACTTTTTCTTTTATTATCAAGATGTATTGAATTAGAAATAGCCATAAAAATTAAAAATAATATTGGCAAAAACAATGCACCTCTTGAGCCTTGAAAAAATATCATTCCTATACAAAGTATGCTTAAAAGCAAGTCTTTTGGTTTTTTTTCTTTCATATAAACGTAAAGAAAAACTATTGTAGGAAAAATCAAAGTATATCCAAAACTCAAACTATATAATCTTGTTACCTTTGCTCCCACATGGTTTACGTCAACCCAATATCCACGAATAAGTCTTGGAATATAAACCGAAATAAATATCTTTAAGAAATTTAGATATGAAAAATTTTTAATTATTTTATAAAAATCTTTAGGATCATCTAAAATGGAAAAAAACAAAAGTGCATAAATAGCTGAATCCGGTCTAAAAACTCTTAACAATCCATATTCTTTTCTAAAATAGAAATATCTGTATTGAGGAAAAAATACATAATTAATTAGAAAACTCAATGCAGAAAAAATATAAATTAGGAAAAATAATTTACTATCTTTTAATATCTCTTTATCTTCTCTATAATATCTTATTAATAAAAGTATTGGAAAAGAAGCTACTGCGAATAATACAATTTCTCTAGGATTTCCTTCAATATTCAATCTATGAAGAAAAAATCTAGCTGCTGTAAGAAAAAAGTCGCTAAGTAACCATAAAAATACCAATAATTTAGGAAAATTCTCTTTAGTTATTGAAAAATGTAATCTTCTTTCTCTAATACTTAAAAGCATTTTTTAACTCCTGTAAAAATAGTTCTACTTCTTCTTCTTTTGTAGACCAACTTGTTACTAATCTTATCTCAGTATGTTCTGAATCTATCTTCTCAATTATTTCCCAATCAAATTTATCTTTTAATTTAGCTAATATTTTATTAGGAAATACAAAAAATTGTTGGTTAGACGGACTTTCAATTCTTGATTTCAAACCTAAATCTAAAATCCCCTTTTTTAATTTAATAGCTAATCTATTAGAATAAGCACCAATATTCTTATAAAGGTCACCTTCCATTAGTCTTTCAAATTGCAATCCTAATAACCAACCTTTGGCTAAAACTCCACCTCTTTGCTTTGCGATATATCCAAAATCTTCTTTTAATCTATCATTAATTATTACAAGTGCTTCACCAAATAAAGCCCCATTTTTTGTTCCACCTATATAAAAAGAATCACATAATTCAGCTAGCAACTCATAAGTAACATCAGAGCAATCAAGTGCACTTGCAAGTCTTGCCCCATCACAATATAAGTACAAATTATGTTTATCACAAGCTTTTCTTAAATTATAAAGCTCTTCTTTTGTATAAACTGTTCCTACCTCAGTCGTTTGACTTATGTAAACTAATTTAGGTTTTACAATTAGTATACCTGCATGGTCCCAATTTTGCTCTCCACAAGCTTTTTCAATATCTTCAACTGTTACTTTCCCATCTTTTCCTGTAACTTCAATACACTTGTGTCCTGTTGCTTCTATGGAACCAGTTTCATGAACACATATATGTCCTGTCTTTACAGCTATAACAGCTTCATGGGGACGTAAAAAAGCACAAATTGCTACCAAATTAGTTTGAGTTCCGCCAGAAAAAATACGAACATAGGCATTTTCATTTTTTATTTTTTCTCTAATCAACTTTATAGCATTTTCAGTATGATAATCTCTTCCATAAGGATTGTTATTTTCAAAATTATTATTAATCATTACTTCTAAAATTTCGGGACAAGCCCCATTGCTATAATCGTTAACAAAACTTATCATAACATTCCTCCGAATTATAATTCATCCAAATATTGTTTATAATAAGGCCATCTTCCCTCTTTAGTAGTAATTTGTTCGGCATCTGGGTCAGCACCAGGATTCCCTTCAACTAATTCTACTTTATAATCCTTAGTTATTACAACATCCCAACCTATATATCTCATATCAGGAACTACTTTTGCAGCCCTTTTAATCGTATCTACAACTTCATTCCAAATTGGAACTTGGAAGCCTACTATTTGAGTATTTGAATCTGGATGGAAGATATGCCAATCATTATTTTTATCTAAACCTTTAGTACAAACTATTCCAGTTTTTGGATCTACATAAGAAGCAATTCCCATATGATGAAAATTATCCGCTATTTTACCTTTCCTCCCAATTCTTAGTAATGCACCAATTATTTCAACTTCACCATTAGCTCTAACAAAAGAAACTACTCTTATACTATTTATAGAAGTATCATTAAAATCAGACATTTCCTTGCATTGATTTAAAGATTCTTCGCAAAGAATATTTTGTTTTTTATACTCCTCAAAGCATTTTTCTACATCTTCTATCTCGCTAACAGAAACTTTCTTTACTCCTAAACCAAACATTCCACAAGGGTCTTTTGCAAAAAAGGTATCCTTACCATCTAAAAATTTAATAAAGTCTGATAAGTTTGCATCTTTTGTATCTATCCAATCTCTTTGTAAAAAATCAGCAAACTTCTTATCAAATTCAGGTTTTTGGTCAAAAATATATCTATGTTCTGGATTATTTGCTCTTTGCATCATCTCTATTAATCTTCCATGAACAAAATATTTTCTTCTTTCTGGTTTTGTCTTCCAATAAAAACCATATTGAATATAGTCGAGCAAATATACTCCATGAAATTTCCATTCTACAACAAAATCAAAGAAAACTCTTATCTTCTTAAAAAATGATATATCCTCTGGTAAATTAGATGTTATATCTCTATTAAATCTTGATATTTTACTAAATAAACTTTCTCTTTCCATAATTTTTCCCAATACCTTACTTATTTTTTATTTTATAAAATTGTTCCCAAATTTCATCTTCACATTCTTTAGAAATTTCTTGTTTCGACTTATTAAATTCATGTTCTAGCTTAAATTCTGCACGTTTTTTAACTAAAGATTCAAAATCTCCTATTACTTTAGCAGGTACTCCTCCAACAACGGAATTATCCGGAATATCTTTAGTAACACAACTTCCTGCTGCTATTACAACATTATTTCCAATTTTTACATCATACATAATCTGTGAATTAGAACCGATAAATACATTATCTCCTATATCTATACAACCTACTTTTTCAGTAAATTGCCCTCTGCCAAGTCCATTTAACATATAATGTATTACATCATGAGTAACAAAATTAACTCCTGAAGCAATCCAAACATTATTTCCAATGCTAATTAAATTTGGATATAATGGTATTTTTCTTGAATTTATCATCACTCTATTTCCACATTTTCTAAAAACATTATGTTTTTTCAAATATTCAACTCTCTTCATTGGTGATTTTATAAAAAGAGTTCTTAAAATCATAAAATATCTGGAGCTCATTTCTACTCACTTTCATTTTTAAAAATTTTTATAAACAATCATTTAATATTTTTTTAATATTTTCTTCTCCAAGTCTTTCCGGTGTTCTTCCATTTGCTCTCATATCCACACCCAAAGCTGAACTTGCAATTTCTATTAAAGAAGTTGCTATTGGAGTTTTTATTCCTAAAGATTTTCCTAAAGATTCTAACATTACCAAGCCTTGAGGAACATCTTCAGTTATATATCTAGAATTAACATTTGTCGGAGCCTTTGCTCTTGTAGGCATAGAAGCATAAGCAAAGAAAACTTCTTTTGCATCTTGACTGTCATCTAGTGAATTTCTAAATTTACAAGCTTCAACATAGGACATTCTTTCTAAACCTAATTTTTCTAGAATATTCATTTTTTCATCATCTAAAGCTTCCAAAATGTTCCAAACATGTTCAGTAAAGGCATAGTGATACATACAAAAATTTTCTTTCATAGAGTCAATCATCGGAATGCTTAAGACGGAACCGATAGTATGTACTATCATATTAGGATTATGTAATCCAGCTTCTGCTACATTTTTTAAATAGTATAAAGGAAATCCTAATTTTTCCAGTTTTTCTTTGGCATATTCTAAATTTTTCACAGGATATACTCCAAGTGGATTTCTTACATTTCTAAAACCAACTCTAAATTTCCCATTTTCAATTATTCTTCCGTCAATAAAAGAGCTTTGCGCTTCAACTATTGTAATATCTTTTTTGCAATATTTTAAAAGATATGCTGTTGAAAAATATCCAGGATTTATTATAATGATTTGTCCATCAACTATATATTCAGATACTCTTTTTATAACCTCTTCATGATAATTAGTTTGAATATAGATTAAAACTATATCCATTTTTGAAATTTCGGATAAATCTCTTGTAACTTTGGAAATGCAACCCACTTTTTCTACCTTTTCCTGTTCATCAGGATTCATACAACCGTCATCTCCAAAGTCTATTAGAGTCATTTTCCCATTATTTTTTTCAAGATAATTAAAATTGTCATCATGTATAGAATTAGATGTCTTTATTAGTGTAACATCCAGTCCTCTATATGCCATATCTCCTGCAACTGCACAGCCTCCATTGCCAGCACCTACAACAGCTACTTTCATAAATTCCTCCTAATTTTGACTATATTGTAAAGTTTTTGTTATAAAAACTTCTTCTAATACTTCATCTGTTAAATCTCCAAATGTAGGACCAAAAGTTATTTGATTAGCTCCTGGAGTAACATTGTATTCAATGAAAACCGGATCTCCACTTTCATCAATGCTAAAATCCCAACCAATCAATTTAAAATGAGCTAATTTTCTATGTTCATTTTTAACTATTTCTATAACTTTATCAAATGAAGGTACAAATCTACCCTTAAATTCAATTCCTTCATCAGTTTTTTCAATCCATTCAGCTTTTCTATTCACTCCCTTTTCTTGAAGTGTTCCGTCAGGATTAATTACACAAGCATATCCTCCTGCTCCGATATTGTCAACTCTAGCTCCTTTTGCTCCAATTCTCAAAATAGATGAGAGTATATGAACTTTACCTTTAAAGAAAAATGAAATTACTCTAACTGTATTTAGAGATGATTCATTTAATTCATTTAAAAGAGCATGTTGTTTTACAAAATCTTGAGCAATAAAATTTGCTTTAAGGTCATCAAAAGCTTGTGAAATAATTTCTTTTTTTATATTATTTTCATCAAAGAAAGTTATAAGTCTTCCTTCACCACTATCTATAGATGGTTTTAACATAAATTTATTTTCTTTTAAGCAAATATCCACCGCTTCTTCTTTAGTTATCGGATTAAAATCGGCATCATAATAGACACTTGCTATATTCATTATAATTGTTCTTGGTCTTTTTATATCTCTAAACCAAACTGAATGAAGACATTTATCTTCTCCAAATCTTCTAAATTGCGGATTACTGAAATACGGAACTATAACTCCATAAAATAAATCATCAGGTATGTATCTTGGATCTAAATCATGACTTCTATCCCAAAAGATTTGATACCACATTTTGGCGGGTTTTAGCCCATATTTTTTCCAATAAGGTATGACTATTTTTTTATAGTCTTCTGTACAGTCATATCCTCCATTCATTCTTTTTAATCTTAATTTTGCAGACTTTCTGGCTTTATGTTTTCTAAAAGTTGATTCCATAAAAAAATTAAAATCATCTATTTTTTTTCTAACTCCACTTCTCACAGAAATTCTCCTTATCTAATGATTTTTACTTCATTATATTTCATCATATATATATTTTCGTCATAGTTTCCAATTTCAACTTTATTTTTCATTCCCTTTAAGTTAGAAATAATCATCTTCATGTGATTACATCCACTTTCATAGGCATGAGGATAGCCGCCACCAAATCTTGGATTTACTTCTGAAATATAGTATTCTCCGTCAATTTCAAAAATATCAATATCTATTTGTCCTCTATATCCAGCGGATTTTACAAAATCCTTAACTAGAGCAAATAGTTTTTCATCTTTAAAAGATACTGACTTATCAGTTTCACCTGCTCTCATAAGCAATTTTTTCTTTGCAAAAATCGAGCAAATTTCTCCACTTATTAAATCTATATATACATCAACTCCAAATTCTTGTCCTTTTAAAAATTCTTGAATCATTAAATTGTCAGAATTCTTAAATAATAAATCTAAAGTTTCCATATTTTCAACTTTATTAATTGCAACTGAAGCACTTCCTTTAATAGGTTTTACAAAAACAGGAAAGTCAATTTTGTTATTTTCATAGTCTTTTATAAATTCTTCTCTATTATCATAGCTTTTTGCAGTTTTATATCCATTTTCAGTCAACCAATTAAACATTCTAATTTTATCCAAGCTCATTTCACATAATTCATAAGGAGAACCTATAATTTTTACTCCTAATTCTGCAAATTTTGCTTCATTTTTAGCTAATAGAGATAGTTCGGGGTCTATTAAACTTAAAACTCCAGAAATATTTTCTTTTTTGCATATTTCTAAAATTCTTTCAATATATCCATCTGAAAAAATCCCCGGAACAATATAAAATTTATCTGCTTCATAAATGGAAGGAGCTAAATTGCTCATATCTGTTGCAATTACTTTTCCCGTTCTATTTCCATTTTCATCTACAAGATTTTCTTTAAAATATTCAATAATCTTATTTCTTGTGCCTGAACTCAAGACTAAAATATTAACTTCCATAATTTCTCCCATAAATTATATATTTTTATTTTTTAAATAATCAAAAAACAGCGGTGTTCCACCGGTATGAATAAAAAGTATATTTTTACCTGAAATATTATTTTTTTCAATATACTTCTCCATTCCATTATATGCCTTTGCAGTATAAGTTGAATCCATCGGAATTCCATAGTTTGAAATCATATTTTCTATGGTCTTAGAAATATCATCATTCATATTTCCATATCCATTTCCTACATAGTCATCAACAAATATTGTTGACTCTTCTATTAGGCTATGATTTTTATTAATTTTTTTTTCGTCAAAATATTTGTAAATACTTGATAATACAATATCTCTTCCTCTTGGATTTTTTCTGGCAATACTAATTCCGACAATTTTTCTGTTATCATTATTAATCAATTTTCCACAAACAAGACCTGCCTGAGTTGTTCCAGTTCCTGATGCAAAGAATATATAATCAAAAGTAATTCCATTTTCTTTTTCATATTCTTTTATTTCTTCATAGCAATCTACATAGGCTCTTGTTCCCAAGTTTCCATGTCCACCACCTTGAATAAAGTAAGGTTTCTTACCAGAATTTTTCAAAAATTCTAATGTTTTCTCTATTGTATCAGATACTTCATCTACAGAAACAACTTGAATTTTAGCATCAAATAAATTCATCATACTTTGATTGAAAGTCTCTTCAAATGCTTCTTTAGGACTGATTATGTAACATTCCAATCCTCTTTGTTTTGCCATATTTGAAATTATTCTACAATGATTAGAGCTTCCGCTTCCATAGGTTACAACAGAATCAAAATTTCCTCTATCAATTTCATCAAAAAAATATTTTGCTTTTCTTGCTTTATTTCCACCAAATGAAAAAGGGATTAAATCCTCTCTTTTCATATAAATAAAATTAGAATTATAATCTCCCAATCTATGAATACAAGTTTTATATTTTTTCATATTATTCCTTATCTACAACTTCAAATTGTCTAAGTCCTTCTTTGTACTCTTTTCTTAAAGTTTCAAAATCAGTGTAGTGAATGTATATATTCTCCCCAGATTCATCTGTTATTGTCAATAATTCATTAACTTTTTTTATAGTATCACACATTTCTTCACAATCTTTGCCATAAATTTTGACAATTCCCATATTAACATTTGCTCTTACGGAGTCACCTTGCCTTTTAGGCATATCAATTACTACATTATTTAATTTTAAAACTTCATCAAGACCTTCCATTTTGTCTACGACCGCTTCATGAGTGGTAAATAAATCATAAGCCCCTGCACATTTAATATAGGCATTATCTAATGGCTTAGGAAGATCAGATTTTTTATGTTCCTTTCCTAGAGCAAATTCTATCATCCATTTATAAGTATTAAATCCTGAAATTTTTTCATGAACTGCATATATTCCAGGGCCCGCAAATCTATGTCCCATTTCTAAAGCATAAAAATGTCCATCATTATCATACATTAATTCAGTCCAAGCTATTCCATTTTTACAACCTGCATCTTTAAAAACTTTAATAAGAGGTTCATTTACCTCTTCTAAATATTGTTTTAAGTGGCAAGAAGCTATATATTCTATTGAATATAAATTTTCTGCCATTCGCGGTTCGTGATGCATAGAAGTGTAATATGAAAGCACAATTTCGCCATCAGCTATTACATAATATCCTGTGTACTCTCCACCTTTTAATTGTCTTTCAACGATTATATTTTCATTATCTGATATTGCTCTAGCTTTTTTATATCCTTCAATTAATTCTTCTTTATTATTACAGTAGCTCATACCTCTGTTTCCACTTTTATCAACAGGTTTGACTACTACAGGATATTTAATATTTTTCAAACTATCTTCAGATAATTCATCATTAAGATGATAATCTTCAGCAACTCTAACACCATGTTTCAAGCATAAGTCTTTAAATTTTCTCTTATTCCTTGAAACTTCCCAAGCATTATCGCTTGAACAGTATAAAGGCAAGTCTAGTCTTTTACAAATTTCTCTGCAATTTTCAATGTTAAATTCACTAGCTCCAGCTAGAACACCGTCTATATTTTCTTCTTTTATTTTTTTTATCAAAATTTCAATATCAGTAGTGCTAATATTCCACGCTTCATCTGCTATTTCCTTTGTTGGAGAAGTTGTCATCAAGTCTGTAACTATTACATAGACACCCATTTTCTTGGCTTCTTCAACTAAGTGAACGGTACTAAAATCACTACCTAATATTAATAATTTTTTGCCCATAAATCTCTCCAATTTTGCTTATTTACATTGATTTTCTATAGTCATCAAAACGTCCAATTTTATTATCAGAACCTTGAATAATATCTGATTTTTTTACAACTTTACCAATAGTTTGAAATACAATACTCAAATCTCCAGTAAAACTAATATTATTCACATAATCTATATCATAACCTAAAGTTTCTTCCCAAGAAGATGCATTTCTACCATTAATTTGAGCCAATCCACTAAGTCCCGGTCTTACATCATGTCTATGCATTTCTTTTTCTGTGTAATAGGGAATATATTCTTCTAAAAGAGGTCTTGGACCTATTATTGCCATATCTCCTTTTAGAATATTAAATAATTCAGGCAATTCGTCTAAAGATGTGGCTCTAAGTCTTTTTCCAAAAGTAGTTAATCTTTCAGAATCAGGAAGCCATTCGCCATTTTCATCTTTTAAATCTTTCATAGTTCTGAATTTGTAAAGTTTAAATATTTTTCCGTTTTTTCCAGGTCTATTTTGTGTAAAAATTACTGGACTTCCAAGTTTAATTCGAACCAAAATAGCCACGATAATTAAAATTGGAGAAAAAATTATTATTGCAAAAAATGAAAGAATAATATCTAATAATCTTTTTATGAAATTTTCATAAACTTTTGTTTTTCTTTTCCTATCCAAAGTTATACATCCCTTTATTTGAAACAATTTCTAATAATTTTAATAATTTTATCTTGTTCTTCTTTTGTTATCTTATTATCGCTTGGCAAACAAAGTCCTCTATGGAAAATATCTCTACTAACGTCAACACTTCCATCATACAATCCATTTTTGGTAATAAAAACATTGTCTTTATATATAGGTTGCATATGCATTGGTTTCCAAATAGGTCTGCTTTCAACAACATATGTTCTTAAAGTATTCAAAATTTCAATTGGACAACTCTTTCCACTTTTCTTAACATAATCTGCCTCAAGGTCTCCAATATTTTGTTCGCACATAGCTTCTTTGTCAATGATTATACAAGATAGCCAAAAATTAGGAACTGATTTTTCTTTATCAAATGGATTCATCTTTAAAGGTAATCCTTTAAGTCCCTCTTTGTACCTTTTATATATTTCAGTTTTTTGTGCTATATGTTCTTCTAAATAAGGCAGTTGACCTCTTACGACACCAGCGACAACATTACTCATTCTGTAATTGTAACCAATTTCATGATGTTGATACCAAATAGTATCTTCTCTTGATTGTGTAGACCATTTTTTAACTTTATTTGCTAACTTTTCGTCATTAGTTAAAAACATACCACCTGAAGTCCCTGTTATTATTTTGTTTCCATTAAAAGACAAAATATTAAAGTTATTTTCTGTTCCTATAGGTTTTCCTTTATATGTAGCTCCTAAAGCTTCTGCAGAATCTTCAATTAATATCGCATTATGCTTTTTACATATAGACTTTATCTCATCTAATTTTGCAGGAACTCCATATAGATGTACTAAAATAACACATTTGACATCAGGATAAAGTTCAAATGCCTTTTCAAGAGCCACTGGATTCATATTCCAAGTATCATACTCAGTATCTATGAAAATAGGTTCACCACCTTCATAAACAACTGGATTTACCGTTGCACTAAAAGTCATATCTGAGCAAAAAACTTTATCCCCTTTTTTTATTCCAGCACTCTTAATAGCCAAATGCAAAGCTGCAGTTCCGGAAGAAAGAGCGACTGCAAATTTACAATTTAGTTTGTCAGTGATAATTTTTTCTATTTGATCGATATTTTCTCCGATAGTTGACATCCAGTTCGTGTCATAAGCCTCTTTCATATAATCCAATTCTAATCCATGCATAGTAGGGGAACTCAGCCATATTCTCCTATCAAAAACTATGTCAGTTTCATTTCCCATTTTAATAAATATCTCCTATCCGTAAATAAATAAATGCTCCTATCTTAATGCTTAGTCTTTATTTGTACTTGATTTAAAATAATTCCTAAGACATCAACCCCTATATTCTCCAATTTTGATTTAGAATGTAATATTTCTTCCTTATTTGATTTTCCAGATTCAACAAATAAAATACTTGAATCACATTTTCTTGCAATTAATGATGCATCAATACTTGAGTTTAAGTCCGGAACATCAATAATTACTAAGTCGTATTCTGAATTAATATATTCAAAAAACAAATTAATTCTATCATTTTGTAATAAATCAAGAGGATTCTTTGTAGAATCTCCAGCTAAAATAACATCAAAGTTATCCAATTCTGTTTGGAATACAATATCATAAAAATCCGTTTTATATTCTAAAAAGTTTCTTAATCCAACAAGATTTTCTTTAAATTTAAAAAGTCTATCCTTATTTAATTTTCTAAAGTCGCAATCTACGTAAAGTACTCTTATCCCCAATTTAGCAAATGAAAATGCAATATTAAGAGCATTTTTACTTTTTGTATTACTTTGTTTTATTGATGTTGCAACTATAGTCTTAAAATTCTTATTTTTTAAAATGATATTAGTCCTAATAGTATTGTAATAATCTTCTACTGTTGTATTTATTACATTTTTAGTAGATATTCTCTTTTTCATATTTTCGCTCTCCTTATTACAAATTGTCTTTAGGAATAATACCTAAAAGTTCTGTATCTAAAATATCATTTTTCAAGTCATCTCTTGAATAGATTTTATTATCAAAAAGTCTAATTAATAATTCTATCAAAACAAAACCTATTGCAGTAGCAAAAAAGTACATAAGTGATTTTTTTATAATATGTCTTTCAACTTTTTTTGGTTCGCTACTTTCTTCTAAAACTCTTACTTCTGATATCTTTAAGTCTGAAACAACTTTTTTTGAAGATATTTTTATGAAGGAATCCATTATTTCTTTCATTTCTTGTACATTTGTACCTCTTATTGTAGCAGTAATAATTCTGCCACCGTTTGAAGATAATAGAAGTTTTACTTTTAAATCTTCAAGATCAATTTTTTTGTCTTGATTTTGTTCGATAACTTCTTTTAACATTCCTTCAGATTTCATATATTCTCTAACTTCTCTACTTAGATATTGAAGATTTGAATAATTTGTTATATTTTCTTTTTCTACAATATATATCTTTGAAGTTATACGATATTCAGCAGGTGTGATAATTCCAAGATATATGATTGTCATAAGAGCAACAGCACAAGATGTTATTAAAATTATAAATCTCTTTTGAAAAACTTGGCTGAACACTTTACCAAAATCAATATCAATTTCTACAAATGATTTTTCCATAATTCCCTCTCAATATTTATTTTCCTTGTAATACACTTTGTATTTTACTTTTACAGTTTTCTAAACTTTGTTTATCAACTTCCATCATATAAAGTTTATATCCTGGCATTGCATAGGATGGTAAACCTGTCTTTCCAACTCCATTAAGCGCTTGAGATTCTATTTTGAAGTCTTCTCCTGAATCGATTTGTTGATTTACCAATTCCATAATTTCACTAACCGGCATGTCAGTTTGAACTGAAGAAGAAAGTTCATCCAAAATTGAGCTAAAATTATTTAATGCAGTCTTTGAAGTCATTTTCTTTATTATTGCAGCTATAACTTTTTCGTGATTCTTACCTCTATCTCTATCCCCATCTGCAAGATTATATCTTTCACGAACAAAGCCTAATGCTTTTTCAGAATTTAGATGAACAGTCCCTATTGGGAAGTGATAATTTCCTATTCTAGAAACAAAATCTTGATCATTATAGACATCAATTCCGCCAACTAAGTCAATTAATTTCATAAAAGTTGTGAAATTAACTCTAGCATAATGTTCAATATTTATTCCATATAAATTTTCTAAAGTTTTAACCGAAGCCTTTACTCCATAAATTCCTGAGTGAGTCAATTTATCGTATTGATTGTTTCCACCACCAGCAATTTTTACATAAGCATCCCTAGGTGTCGTAGTTAAAACAATCTTATGTGTCTTTTTATTAACTGTAATAAGAACATTTACATCACTTCTTGATACTGTAGTTATCGGACCATAAGTATCTATACCGCTTACATATATATTGAAGCTATCTTTTCCTGTAACTTCTTTATCTTTCTTTTCTTCTTTTACTTCTTCAATAATTTTGTATTCATATATTTTTTTTACCTTATCAAGATAATCAGGATAAGCATTTGCTATCAAATCTCCATGAGCTGCATTTAACACCATAACTTGAGATTTCCCTGAAATTAAATCTTCATATGCTTGTAAATATGACTTAGTATCTTGAATATTTAACTTTACATTTGCTTTTTCTTCAACTTCTTTAACTAGTTTATCAATATTCTCTTTATCCAACTCAGTTGGTGCAAGAACTTTACCTTTAACATCGTTAATACTATTCATATCACTATCTGCACGAACCAAGACAACCATAGTATTTTCAGTTACTTTTGCATTTTCATTTAATTTATTAAATAAGTTAAGCCCTTTATTCATATAATTAAATGCAAATAATGTAACTATTATAAAGAATGTTGAAATAATAGTAGTAAATATTTTTCCTTTACGAATTATATTTAACACCAATAATAAAATTAAAATAATTGCCATAAAAGCTAAAATAATATAATTAATTTTTTTGAAATTTAACAGATTATACTTAAACATAATAAATAAATCTGTAATCGTAAAAAATGACAAAATAGCAAAAAGGATCCAATTAATAATCATTAGAATCTTTCCTTCAGCTCTTTTGCCCCCAGCCTGCATATCCAATTTTCATTCCTCCTAAAAATGTATAATAAAAATTCACCTTATTATAACATAAAATTAAGAATTTTTCAACATATTTTAATATATTTTACATAAAAATTAATCAAATGTTGTATAAATATTCATAGACATGAGAACCCCAGCCTTCCACAATGCTTTGCATCGGGTGAGTTCCCGGGAACCTTGTTGTTTCACAATAAAAAAAAGTCATCAAAAATGATGACTTAGTTAAAATTTAATTTATGTCTTACATAACTTTCAAGCATAACAGCTTTTTCCTTATTCATTGCCGGTACACCTTTTAGTTTGTAATCTCTTCCAATTTCTTTATACTTTGCAACTCCCATTATATGATATGGTAGTATTTCAACTCTTTCAATTTTATCTCGATAAGGTTTAATTATTTCTATTAGTTTATCCATTGATTCTTTATTATCCGTAAAACCTGGAACCATAACATGTCTAAACCAAATTTTTCCTTTAAAATATTTTTCCACATAATCTAGAAATGTATAGAAACCATCCATTTTTTGTTTTACCATTTCCAAATAGCCTTGGTTTGAAAAACTTTTTACATCTAAAAGAATTGTATCTGTATTTTCTAAAATTTCTTTAAAATACTTTTCATTTCCATAACCACTTGTGTCAATACAAGTGTTATATCCATTTTCTTTTAATAATTTTAGAGTTTCAGCAAGAAATTCTCCTTGTAAAAGAGGTTCTCCACCAGAAAAAGTTATTCCTCCATTATCTCTATAATAGGTCTTATATCTTTTGGCTTTAGACAGCACAAAATCAGGCGTTATCTCCGTACCGCCTTGCAATGCTTGAGTATCTGGGTTATGACAGTAAAGACATCTAAGAGGACAACCTTGTAAAAAGAAAATTGTTCTTATGCCCGGTCCGTCAACAAGCCCCATTGTTTCAATTGAATGCAACCTGCCTATTACCATAAAATCACCTTTTAATTATTATAAAAAAATGTAGAAAAAACAAAGCAGGACAACCTGCTTTGTTTATTTTATCATTTACTTTGCAACTTTTTAACGACTTTCGTGGAAAGTTCTATGAATTACTTCCATTTGTTGCTCTTTTGTAAGTCTGTTAAATCTAACTGCATATCCAGAAACACGAATTGTTAAGTTTGGATATTTTTCTGGATGATCATAAGCATCCATTAAAGTTGCTCTATCAAGTACATTAACATTCAAATGGAATGCTAATTGTTCAAAATAACCGTCCATTAAGTTTGTTAAATTAACTTTTCTTTCATCTTCACTCTTTCCTAAAGCTGTTGGAACTATTGAGAATGTATTAGAAATACCGTCTTGACAGCATCCAGCAAAAGGAATTTTTGCAACTGAGTTAAGTGATGCAATTGCACCTGTCTTATCTCTTCCGTGCATTGGGTTAGCTCCTGGTGCGAATGGTTCGCCTTTCTTTCTTCCGTCAGGAGTTGTTCCTGTCTTTTTACCATAAACTACGTTTGAAGTTATAGTTAAGATTGAAAGTGTATGTTCAGAATTTCTGTAAGTAGGAGTTTTTCTAAGTTCTTCCATAAATCCTTCGATAACTTCTACTCCTATTGAGTCAACTCTGTCATCATCATTTCCGTAAGTTGGGAAATCTCCTTCAATTTCAAAGTCAATAGCTAATCCGTTTTCATCTCTTATTGGTTTAACTTTTGCATATTTAATTGCACTTAATGAGTCAGCTACGATTGAAATACCAGCTACACCAAATGCCATATATCTATGAACAAAAGTATCATGTAGAGCCATTTGTCCAGCTTCATAAGCATATTTATCATGCATATAGTGAATTGTATTCATTGTATTTACATAAAGTTTTGCAACTTTTTCTAAAACTAATTTATAGTTTGCATAAACTTTGTCAAAATCTAAAACTTCATCTTTAATTGGTTCAATACCATCTAAAACTTTGATTAAAGAACCGTCTTTTGCTCTCTTCATTTCATCAACGCCACCGTTAATAGCGTAAAGAAGTGATTTTGCAAGATTTGCTCTAGCTCCAAAGAATTGCATTTGTTTACCAATTACCATTGAAGATACACAACAAGCAATTGCATAGTCATCTCCGTGAACTGGTCTCATTGCATCATCATTTTCATATTGTAATGAACCTGTTTGAATACTCATTTTAGAGCAATAGTTTTTCCAAGCTTCTGGTAAATCTAAACTCCAAAGAACAGTCATATTTGGTTCTGGTGAAGAATCTAAATTAGTTAAAGTGTGTAAAATTCTAAAAGCAGTTTTAGTAACTAATGTTCTTCCGTCAAGTCCCATACCACCTAAAGATTCAGTAACCCAAGTAGGATCTCCAGCGAATAATTCATCATATTCAGGAGTTCTTAAATGTCTCATCATTCTAAGTTTCATAACGAATTGGTCAATTAATTCTTGAGCTTCGCTTTCTGTTAAAGTTCCTTCATCAATATCTCTCTTGATGTAGATATCTAGGAAACCACCATTTCTACCAAGGCTCATTGCAGCTCCGTTATTTTCTTTAACAGCTGCTAAATACGCAAAATATAACCATTGTATAGCTTCTTTAGCATTTGTAGCTGGAACAGAAATATCATAGCCATATTCCAAAGCCATTTTCTTCATTTCATCTAAAGCTCTGTATTGTTCAGAAAGTTCTTCTCTAAGTCTAATAATTTCTTCTGAAGCTAATTCGCTTTCTAATTTTCTAAATTCATTTAATTTATCTTCTCTTAATCTGTCAATTCCATAAAGAGCAACTCTTCTGTAATCTCCTATAATTCTTCCACGTCCATAAGCATCTGGAAGACCTGTTAAAAGACCAACAGTTCTAGCTTTTCTCATTTGAGAAGTATAAGCGTCAAAAACACCTTGATTGTGAGTTTTTCTAAATTCATTGAAATATTTTTCAATTGTTGGATCCATCTTTAATCCATAAGCATCTAAAGAATTTGTAACCATTCTGTATCCGCCATAAGGATTTACGATTCTCTTCATTGGTTCATCAGTTTGGAAACCTACAATCAATTCATTTTCTTTATCTAAATATCCAGCAGGAAAATTATTAATTCCTGAAACTCTTGTAGTATCAACTTTTACAGTCTTTGTTCTAACTTCTTCTAAGATTAAGTCTTCAGCTTTTTTCCATAAGTTCTTAGTTCTTTCAGTTGGTTCTGCTAAGAAACTTTCATCTCCTTCATAAGGTGTATAATTTAATTGAATGAAATCTCTAGTATCAATATTTTCACTCCAATTACCTTTTTTAAAACCTCTCCATGCGTCCATAAAATCATCTCCTGTATTTATATTCATTATGTAATTTATTTACTATACATATAGTATATACCCAACTAAATCTTCCGTCTGTGATTGTAATCACAAAAAGATAATTTTTCAAACATTTTCACAAAATTTTCAAGTTTATTTTACATTGTGTAAATATATTTAAATTACTACAAAGTAAAATTAATTACTTTTATGTATCGTTTTCATATTACTTACAAAGATATTAATATTTTTAACAAATTTACAACATTACTATAAAGTTTTTTAGTTTAAAATTTTTTGTGGTAGCATCATAATACTAAAAATTACATAAACATCATCTATAATATTTTATTTAACAAAAAAGGGGCCTAAGCCCCTTTATAAATTTACATATCTTACATTTTCATATCTATAACCATACGACCTGTAATAACTCCGTCTTCCATTTCTTTGAAAATAGCAGGGGCATCTTCTATTGGACGTTTTTTAACAACTGGAACAACCATTCCTTCTGCACCGAATTGGAATGCTTCTTCTAAGTCTTTTCTTGTTCCTACAAGTGAACCAATAATTTCAATTCCGTCAAGAACAGTTTTAACTATAGATACATCCATTGTTTCTGATGGTAATCCAACAGCTACAACTATTCCACCAGCTCTTACTGAATCAATAGCTTGGTTGAAAGCAACTTTTGAAACTGCTGTAACAACAGATGAATGACAACCACCTGTTTTTTCTTTAATTACTTCAACAGGATTTTCTTTAAGTCCATTTATTACTATATCAGCTCCACATTCTTTTGCAAGAGCAAGTTTATCATCGTTTATATCTACAGCTACTACATGAGCATTAAATACTTTCTTTGCATATTGGATAGCTAAGTTTCCAAGTCCACCTGCTCCATATAGAGCAATCCATTGACCTGGTTTTAATTTAGCAGCTTTTATAGCAGCATAGCAAGTAACACCTGCGCAAGTGATACTACTTGCTTGAGCTGGATCTAACCCATCAGGTACCTTAACAGCATAGTCAGCAGTTACGATACATTGAGTAGCCATTGCACCATCAACTGAATATCCTGCATTTTTTACAGTTCTACAAAGAGTTTCTCTTCCTGTATTACAGTATTCACAGCAACCACAGCCTTCATAGAACCAAGCAACGCTTACTCTATCTCCAACTTTTAAAGATTTAACACCTTCTCCAAGTTCTTTTACAATACCGATACCTTCATGTCCAAGAACACGACCTGGAACTTTTCCAAAATCTCCTTTTGCAACATGCAAGTCAGTATGGCAAACTCCACAGTATTCAACATCTATTAACGCTTCTCCATAACCTGGTTCTCTTATATCTCTTTCAACTAATTCAACCCAAGTTCCTTCTTTATTAACAACTACAGCTTTCATAAAAAAACCTCCTTAAAATAATTATTATATTTTTGTAATTTTAAAAAATCTTGATTTTTAAAATTATCTTTTTACAGCCATATTATAACTCTATTAATAAATGATGTCAACAACTTTTAACAAAATATTTTAAAAATGTTTTGGTTTATCGTATTATTGATATTTTTAACAAATAACGTCATTAAGTAAAAATATATTTTAATTTTTTGTTAAATCTAATCTAGTTAATAAATTTTTTTGCTAATAATATAAATAAGTTTTTAAATATTATTTAATTCTTAGTTTTTTGGAGTAAAGTTAATTCCTATTCTTTAGCTTTTTATATGTGAAAATATATTGATTATAAAAAATATGTTATGATATAATAGTTTTGTAAGATTGTAATAAATTTAGGAGGATATTATGTTTAAGAAAAAATCTAGTTTATTACTAGCTATGCTGTTATTATTAAGTGCTTGTTCTGCACCAGCTAAAAAAGAAGCAGAAACACCTAAACAACAAACTGAAACTCAAGAGAAAAAAGATAATGTCAATTTGCCTAATCAGGGTTTAATGGCTGTTGCTTGGTATCAAACTTCTGCTGAAGCCAAAGCACTTTATACTCAAGGCTATAATGCTGCAAAAAAATCTTTAGAAGAAAAAATCAAAAATAATACTAAAGGTGAAAAATTGGCTGTTGTTTTAGATTTGGATGAAACTGTTCTTGACAACTCACCTATTCAAGCTTATTATGCAGCTAATGGTAAATCATATCCAGAAGGATGGCATGAATGGGTTATGTACGGAAAAGCCGAAGTTGTTTATGGAGCAAAAGAATTTTTAGATTTTGCAAATAAAAATGGTGTTGGAATTTATTATGTAACAGATAGAAATGCAGAAACTGAATTTGAAGCTACTAAGAAAAATCTTTTAGAAAAAGAGCTTCCTCTACAATCCGATGATAACTTGATGTTAAGACCTAAGGGAGAAAAAGGTAAAGATGGAAGACGTAAAAAAGTTGAAGAAACTCATAAGATAGTTATGTTAGTTGGAGATAATTTGCTTGACTTTGCAACTCCTGAAGACAGCTCATTAGCAGGAAGAGATAAATTCGTTAAAGATCATGCAAAAGAATGGGGAGATAAATATATAATGTTACCAAATCCAATGTATGGAAGTTGGGAAGGTACTCTATATAATAATGATTTTAAAAAGTCTGATGAAGAAAAAGATAAACTTAGAAAATCAGCTCTAAAAATATTTAACGTTGAAAAAAATACAGTTGAGGACTATAAATAGAAATTAAATTAAAATTTTTAAAATCAAATTACAATTTTACAAATTAAGACTAGCTACTTTTGATTTATTTCATAAATAATTAAAAAGTAGATTATTTTACAACGAAAACCCACCCGCTTGATGTTTAACATCTTTCAGGTGGGTTTGTTTTTATCTTAAATCTTATAACATAAATGCCTTATATGCTTTATAACTCATATAAACATCTATTTTACTTGTAACTTCATATGGTGAGTGCATACTCAATGTAGCAGGACCTGCATCTAAAACTTCTGCTCCATATTTTGCAAGAAGTAATGCGATTGTTCCGCCACCACCTTGGTCAACTTTACCAAGTTCTGAAGTTTGCCATACAACATTGTTTTCTTTAAATACTTTTCTAACTTCTGCTAAAAATTCAGCATTTGCATCACTTGATCCGAATTTTCCACCGCTTCCAGTATATTTACAAATTGAAATACCTGAACCGATAAATGCAGAGTTCATTTGTTCACTAGCATCCGCAAAGTCAGGATCAAAACCTGCTGCAACGTCTGCAGATAATACTTTAGAATTCTTTAATGAACGATTAACTTTTAATTGGCAAAATTCTCCTTCAAGATTTACAAGTTCAGTCATTGTATTTTCCCAGAAATATGATGCCATTCCTGTATTACCCATTGAACCTATTTCTTCTTTATCCATGAATAATCCACAAGCTGTTCTCTTTGGATTTTCAATTTCAAAAATAGCACGCATTGTTGTAAAAGCACATACTCTATCATCTTGACCATAGCTTAAAACCATTGATCTATCAAGTCCTAAATCTCTAGCTTCTCCTGCTGGTACAATTTCTAATTCAGCAATTTTGAAATCTTCTTCTTCAAAATTATATTTTTCTTTTATTAATTTTAGAACATTTTCTTTAACAGCATCTTTTTCAGTATCCTTTAAAGGCATATTACCCATTAGAATATTCATTTGTTCTCCAACTAATGCTTCACGAGCTGTTTTTGCTAATTGATTTTTTGATAAGTGAATCAATAAATCTGTTACACAAAATACTGGATCGTCTTTATCTTCACCAATGTGAATATCAATTTTTTCTCCAGCAGAATTGTAAACAACCCCATGAATTGCTAAAGGAATTGTTGCATATTGATATAATTTAACTCCACCATAATAATGAGTTTTCATTTTTGTTAAATTATTCGCTTCATACAAAGGATTTTGTTTAACATCTAAACGTGGACTGTCAATATGCGCCCCAACGATATTTAGTCCATTTTCTAAAGGTTCAGTTCCCATTACAAAAAGAGCAACTGACTTATTTTTATGATTTAGATAAAATTTATCTCCAGCTTTGAATTTTTCTCCTGTTTTGTAAAGTTCTTCTAAATCTCTAAAGCCTTTTTCTTTTGCTTGACGAATAATTTCTGCACAAGCAAGTCTTTCTGTCTTTGCAACTGTCAAAAACTTTTTATAGTCTTCACAGAAATCAAAAACTAAATTTCTTTCTGCATCTTCAATTTGTAACCATGCACTCTTGTTAGTCATAACCTTCCTCCTAATATAAAATATTTTACAAGACAATTATAACATAATTAAGGTAACAAGTAAATTATTAACTTAATTTATGGTAACTTTTCCTGCTTCACAATTAATCTTCATGTTAACATCAGAAGCTCTGTTTTTTCTTCCATTTTTATCAAATCCGGCAAAGGATTCTCCAAAAATTCGTAAACTCCCCATTTCTACATTGTATTCGTATTCTATTTCTCCATACAACTTATCAACATCAAGTGTAGCATTTCCAGCTTGAACATCAAGTTCGAACATATCTTGATATTCAACATCTCCTTTGATATTTCCAGCATTAACTTGAACCTCAAAGTTTTTAACTTCAAGATTTTTTATATTTGCATTTCCCGCATCTATTTCCAATTTAAAATCTTTAAGTTCTAAGTCTTTCATCTTAACACTTGAAGCACTTATTTCCCCTCTAATTGAAACATTTTCAGGAACATAAATTGTAAGAGAAGAATCTTTAATAAAATCACCATCAATTATAATTCCTTTATCATCAAGATGACCAACTAAACCTTTATTATAAATTTTCAATTTATTTTGAGATTTTTCACAATACAATTTAGTACTTTTTAAATTTCTTGACTTCACTCTTACTGTTTTATCATCACTTACTTCAAATTTTGCACTTAAAGCACTAAAATCAATTTCTATTTCATCAATATCTTCAAAAAAAGAATCAATATTTATATTTGAATTATCCATATCTTCCTCCTCATAAATTTCATAATCCTCATCATCATTAGATTGATAATGAACTCTAGCATATTTTTTAGTATATTTACCAGGATTTTTTGAAATATCCTTAACCAACATTCTATATAACCATTTTATTAACCATCCAAAAACATATAATAAAATGATAAATAATAATAATCTTCCACCCCAAGTAATAATTAATTCTGGTTTAAAAATAATAGAAAACGGCAAAGTAATTAAAGAAATTATTAATCCTATAACGGAAAACACAATCCAAACCGCAAAGAAAACACCAGCAATTGCAAAAATTGGAACTAGGAATGGAAATATTGGAAAGAATGGAAGTGATAAAATTCCAAGTAAAACAAGAGATAATTTTTTTATAACAAGAGCCATTTTTTTCCAAAAACTTCCCTTTTTATCTCCACTTCTTTCATTTCTCTCTTCTTCTATCTCAATATCTTCTGCTAAAATTTCCATTGCAATTTTTCTTGGATTTCCAAAGCTTTCAGGGACTTCATCATCAAGACCAATTCCTTGCTCATCAAACATTTCATTATAAAAATTTTCTACATTTTGTCTTTCTGTACTCGAAATATTTTTCAGATAAGACATAAGTTTTCGCATAAAAGTTCTTCTATTCATCATTACCTCCAACAATTTGATTTACTTGTTCAACATATAAATTCCACTTCTTCTTATTAAAATTTAAAACATCTCGTCCTGCTACAGTTATTCGATAATACCTTCTGTTTCTACCGTCAAAAGCAACATCATAACTATCCAAAAGCCCATTTTTTAAAAGTCTTCTTAAAACCGGATATAGAGTTGACTCTGAAATTTCAATGGTAGCCATTAGTTTCTGAGTAATTTCATAACCGTAAGTATCACTTCGATTAACAATCGCAAGAACACAAAAGTCTAAAATTTCTCCTTGAATTGAAAACATAACTACTCCTTTCTATCAATTATTATTAACTTACTTATATTATACAACGTATAGTATACAAAGTCAATATATTTTTTGGGATTTTTTGTTTTATAATTTAATAAAAAATAATTTTTAGTTCTTTTAAGATTTCTTTCAGAAATATAACTAGGCAATAGTTGAGATCTTTCGACTTCGTTTCACTTCGCTCAAGATGACGTGTTGAGGACTTTTCTTTGCAAAGTACTATGACGTGAACTATTTTATTTCTATATAATTTGAACTAATTTTCATTTTTTTCAATATTATTTTTATATATTTTTGAAACTTATTTACTACTAACACCTATTTCTTAAACAACTTTATTTTCCTTACACGTTATTTTGAGCAAAACAAAGTAAAATAAATAGTTAAATATTATTCAAATTTTTTAAATATTTTTTGAAGTTTATTTCCCATTAACGTCTAGCCACTAAACAAAGTATTCTCCTTATACGTCATCTCGACTGGAACGTAGTGGAATGGAGAGATCTCATACTTTTGCTTTAGCAAAAGTAAATGTATCGTAGATACATAGATTACAGAAACAAAAAAACAGCGAATTCAAAAATTCACTGTTTACATTTTTTGCATTTATTTACTCATAAAACGGATTGTCATTTTCGTATTTTTCGTTGAAATCGACTTTATGTCCATTTATTTCATAGCCTAATAGTAAATTTATGTTTACATTTTCGGCTGCTCTAAAAATTGAGCTGTCGACATTTTTAAAGTCTTTTTTCAAGTTTTCGATTAGGTCTTTTATTTGATATCTTTTGTTTCCAATTTTTTTAGCTGCAACCATACAAGCACAATTTAAAGGCATAAGTCCTGTTGATTTCATCCACCTTATTATATATTCTTCTTCTATAAGATATAGAGGTCTTATTATTTCCATATCTTCAAAGTTTTTCGCCTTTAGTTTAGGTGGCATTGTCTTAAAACTTCCAGCACAAAGCAAGTTAAGCATTGTAGTTTCAATGACATCATTAAAATGATGACCTAATGCCAATTTGTTACAGCCAAGTTCTTTAGCTTTTGCATAGAGAGATCCTCTTCTCATTCTTGCACACATATAACAAGGATAATCTCCTGCAATTTTGTCTGCAACTGCAAAAATATCAGCAGGATAATATGTAAGAGGAATTTCAAGATATTTTGCATTTTCTAAAAGCAACTCTTTTATGGACGGATGATAACCCGGATCCATCGCAATAAATTCAAGTTCAAAATTATCTTTTCCGTTCTTTTTAAGCTCTTGAAAAAGTTTTGCCATAATCAAGCTGTCTTTTCCACCTGAAATTGCAACTGCAATCTTATCTCCGTCTTCTATTAAATTGTATTCTTTAATCGCCTTTACAAATTTTGACCAGATATGTTTTCTATATCTTTTTATCAGCGATCTTTCAATATCTTTAAGCTCGACTCTTTCATTTTCAGGAAAAAGAACAGGACAAGTCGCCTGTAAGTTATTTTCTCTATTTTCCATTATATCTTTTATTTCCTTATTTTCCATATTTCTCCTATTTATGATATATTTGATTATTCATAATTTTAAAAGCTCTGTAGATTTGTTCTAATAAAACAACTCTAAATAGTTGATGTGGGAGTGTAAATTTTGAAAAAGAAAGTTTGAAATTGCTTCTTTTCTTTATTTCATCTCCAAGTCCGAAACTTCCACCGATTACGAATATAAATTTTGAATTTCCGTCATTCATTTTTTCTTCTAAAAATTTTGAAAAGTCTTCACTATCTATTGATTTCCCTAGAATTTCAAGTGTAATTACAAAATCGGAGTCTGAAATTTTATTTAAAATTCTTTCCCCTTCTTTTTTTAATACATTTTCAATTTCCAATTTACTTGGAGTTTGTGTCAAAATTTTTTCTTCAGGAATTTCAATGATTTCAATTTTTGAAAAAGCCGAAATTCTTTTTTTATATTCATCACAAGCATCTTTAAAAAATTTTTCAGATAGTTTTCCTACACATAAAATTTTTATATTCATATTACACTTCCGTTATACTGCTGTTGTCAAATCTCTTTGCAACTTCTAAATTCGTATATTGTATTACATTTTCTTTATTTAAAATTCCAAAAACTTCGTCATAAGCTAGTTTTTCTTCATTATTGGTTTCGCTTAAATGTCCAAGATATACCTTTTTGCATTTGTCAGTTACAACTTCGGAGAGTACATTTCCACTTGTAACATTTGAAATATGACCGAAATCCCCCAAAATTCTCTGTTTTAAATTGTAGTCATAAGGTCCGTTTTTAAGCATTTCTAAGTCGTGATTTGCCTCAAAATAAAAAATCTTTGAACCCTTAATCTTTTCTTTCATGTGGTTTGTAATAATTCCCGTATCAGTTAAAAGACTTACTTTCCCATAATCTGTATTAAAGACAAAACCCATTCCTCTTGCACAATCGTGAGAAATTTCCAAGGTATATAAATCAAAAAGAGAAAATCTGTGTTTCTTTTCAGTGCCGATAACAACAATATTTTCATCTTTAATTTTACCTAGTTTGGATGCTCCAGCCTTTAGTGTTTCAACATTAGAACAAATCTTGATATCATAACGTCTGGAAAGCACTCCTGCCCCTCTTATATGATCAATATGTTCATGAGTTAAAAATATTAAATCAATCGTACCTGGATCAACTCCCAATTGTTTTAAATTACATTCAATTTTCTTCCCACTAAAACCTGCATCTATTAAATATCTTTTATTATCAACTTCTAAAAAGCAACAATTCCCATCACTTCCACTAAAAAGCGGACAAAATCTTAAACCCATATTTCCTCCATTCGTACAAGCTTTATTTTATCATATTTTTGACAAAAAATCCAAAATTTTACATAAAAAAATTAGGCTTTCACCTAATTTTTATCAATAAAACTTAATCTCTTTTTTAATTCTAATTTTTTAAATAATTTTTCTCTAAAATAATCAATAAATATACATCCTACAAATATTGCAATATCAGTTATTAAAATATAAAGTAGCATTTTTAAAGTTGAATAGTTTAAAAATGTTGCAGATCTTCCAACAATAAATCTTTTGCTAAATACTTCATGTTCATGGATTAAATAAACTGAAAAACAAAGTGGCGAAAGAAATGCAATTATTTTTTTCAACGATTTTACTTTCAACTTTGAAAATATTATTAGTAAGGATATTCCCGATAGAAGCATAGTAGAAGATGTGTAGGAGATTAATGTAAATTTAAAATCTGTAACTCCTTTTAAATCTAAATAACTTGTCAAATATGCACTTCCTAATTCTAGAATAATACAAAAAACAAATAGAATAATCATAGAATTATTAGAAAACTTATTATGCAAATTGTATTTTTTGATAAATCCCCCAATTAAGTATAATACCATTAGCCACACAAAACTTGAACCATTTCTTGTAAGGAAAATGTCCCCTGCATAAATAAAAGGTAGTACAGAAATTATAATTATAATCATAATAATTGAGTTTCTAAGAAGCTTGTATTCCATATTTTCTAATGCTGAATTTAATATTGGCATAAAGAAGAACAGACAAAAATATGCTGTAAAATACCAATATTTTGAATTTACAACTGGAAAACAAAATGTTATAAGAGTATTAAAATTAAAATCAACAATTCCAAAAATACAGCCAATCAAGTAAAGAGAAATAGAATAAAAAACAACTCTTAACCATAATAAAACTATATTAGAATATTTGTATCTGGATTCTATTCCTACAAAACCTGAAATTAAGGCATAACAGTTCACAGCCACATAACAAATTATCTCTAAAATCCATACAATATTGTATTTTGCACTTAAGAAATATAGATTCTCACTTCTTAAAATTCCACCATACCAAAAAACATGCAAATTTACAATCATAAACATTGTAACAATTCTAAGCAAGTCGATTCCATAATTTCTGTCCTTCATTTTCGGATTCTTTATCAAAATTTCTACCTCTCCATAAAGACTACTGATGAACGGTAGTCTTATATTAATTGTGAAACAACAAGGTTCCCGGGCTCCCACCCGATGCGAAGCATCGTGGAAGGGTGGGGTTCTTATTTATATAAAATTGCTTTTTTATCAAACCAATTATAGCCACGTTTCAATTTATCATATTTCATATGGTAAATATGATTAGGTCTAATAGATTCTATATGGTAAAAACCTGTATTATCATAACCTATCAATAAAATTGAATGATAATCGGAACTTGCTAAAATCAATTCCCATCCAAAAAACAAAAATAATCTATTAGAAATTATATAATAGTTCAACAAAAATGTCAAAATAACATTTTTTATATAAAAAGCCATCTTAGATTGAGCTGAACCCAAAAACACGGACAGTTAAATAAATTATTCAAAGGAATGTAATCTATAATCAATAGGAGACATTCCTTTTAAATTCTCCTTAATTCTTTTCGTATTATACCATTTAATATACTCTTTTATATCTTCTATTAATTTTTCATAAGAAGAATAATTTTCTTCATAAAACATTTCTTGTTTCAATATTCCAAAAAAATTCTCCATTGGTGCATTATCTAAGCAGTTTCCTTTCCTAGACATACTTTGTCTTATATTATTATTTTCTAATGTTCTTACAAAACTACTATGTTGGTAATGAAAGCCTTGATCTGTATGAATTGTTAAATCTTCTTTGTTCTTTATTCTTTTTAAAGCTTTTTCTAATGACTTATTCGTTAAAGTTACTGTAGGACTAAAACCTATTGAATATGATATTATTTCTCCATTAAAAGTATCTAAAATAGGTGATAAATATATATTCTTTGCACTATTTCCTATTTTAAATTCTGTTATATCTGTTAGCCATAATTTATTCGGTTTATCAGTTTTAAAATTTCTATTAACAATATTCTTTGCTATCTTTCCTACTGTTCCTTTATATGAATTATACTTTCTAACTCTATTTTTAAACTTTTTACATAAAAGTCCATTTTCTTTCATTATTCTTAAAACTTTCTTGTGATTTACAATAAGTCCATATTTTAATCTTAATACCTTGCTTACTCTTCTATATCCATATCTTCCTTTAGATTCTTTTACTATATCTTTTATTCTTTCAATAATGTAAATCTCTTTTGAACTCATTTGTTTATTTAATTTTTCTTTCCACTCATAAAAAGAACTTTTATTTAGTTTAGCTACCTTTAACCATTGTAATTGATTTATATTCTTTTGCCTTGCTTAATTCAATTATCGCTTTCGCTTTTTCCTTGTTTTTAAGTCTTTGTCCATAAGCAAGGCTTGAAGTTTTTTTCATAAGCTATAGCCGCCTTTAAAAGGAGATTTTCTTCTCTTAGTCTTAAAAGTTCTTCTCTTTCACTTTCTTCTAAATTTTCTTTTCTTTTTTGTTCTTTTGGGATAGTTTTTTTCATTTTAGGCTTTCTTCCTTTTGTTTTACTATTTAAACCATCTAATCCATATTCATCATATTTCCTTTGCCAATTAACTATGATTGAATCATTTGTTATATCAAATTTAACAGCAGTTTCTCTAAAAGTTAGATTATTAGTTTTTCTATATTGTAATACAAACAGTTTAAAATTACTAGTATAACTTTTGTTTTTAAATTTTTTACTTATACCTTCAATACCATTATCAAAATACCATTTTATCCAATTTGAAATAGTTGTTTGTGGTATTTTATATTTTTTTGATAATTCAGATTGACTAATATTATTTTTCTCATATTCTTTAATTACTTTTATTTTTAATTTTATATCATATTTTGACATACAAAAACCCCCAAATCCTTTGTCCGGATTTAGGGGTTCACATCAATTTCGCACTTAACCTTTCCGATTTATTAGATTTTACCCTCTAAGAGTTTTCTTA
>NZ_CAURDT010000010.1:0-42436 GCF_963524015.1 uncultured Parvimonas sp.
GCTCGTCGGGCTCATAACCCGAAGGTCGTAGGTTCAAATCCTGCTCCCGCAACCATAAGAATAATCGAAAGATTATTCTTTTTTTGTGCAAAAGTTGGCTTAAATTGAATAAAAAATTTATATTATATTATTATATTATATAATTACTCAAGATTTGATTTTAAAGCATATTTGTGTTAAAATTATATGATAAGGAGGCAAATATGAAAGAGAATTATCAATTATTATTAGACAATATAATAAAAGAAAATGAAAAAAATAATATTGTTCCAACTCTTCTACTACATTCATGTTGTGGACCTTGTAGTAGTTATTGTCTTGAATATTTGTCTAATTATTTTAGAATTACAATTTTTTACTATAATCCAAATATTTACCCTAAAGAAGAATATTTTTTTAGAGTTGAAGAGCAAAGAAAATTGATTAAAAAAATTAATGGAAAATATCCTATAAATATGGTTGTTGGTAAGTATGATGTTGATAGATTTTATAAAATTGTAAAGGGAATGGAAAAAATGAAAGAGGGTTCTGTTCGTTGCCATAATTGTTATGAATTACGATTAAGAGAAGCTGCATTATTAGCAAAATCTGAAAATTTTGACTATTTTACAACAACGCTCACAATTAGTCCTCATAAAAATTCACAAATTTTAAATCAGATAGGACAGAAAATTTCTGAAGAAGTTGGAGTAAAGCATCTTCCGTCTGATTTTAAAAAGAGAAATGGATATAAAAGGAGTGTTGAACTTTCTTTGATGTTTGGAATGTATAGGCAAGATTATTGTGGTTGTATCTTTTCTAAGATGGAGAGAGAAGAATTTAAAAAATTAAAAGAAAGCTCATAGCCTTCTTTTCTTATGTTCTTGTAGTTAAACGGATATAACAGTCCCCTCCTAAGGGACCGTTGTGGGTTCGATTCCCGCCAAGAACGCCAAGAAAGTACATTATTAAATGTACTTTTTATTTATAGTGAATAAACAAACACCCATATGACATAAAGAGTTATGTGGAAATAGAAATTTCACTGTTTTTGCATAGGAGAAAATAATGAAAAGTTTTTTTAATTTTATTTTTAGTAGGATTTTTTTCATATTTTGTATGGTTTTAATTCAACTAGCTCTTTTAACATTGTTTATAATCTATTTTAATAGATATTTTATTTACTTGTATGGAACAAATTTGATTTTTGGTATAATTTTCACATTTATTATTATAAATGATAATATTAATCCAGCATTTAAAATAACTTGGATACTAATTGTAGTTGTACTTCCATTTTTAGGCGGATTAATTTATTTAACTTTTGGAGAAAAAAGACTTTTGAAGTCTGTTAAAAAAAGACTTTTTAATTTTTCCATAAAGTTTAAAGATTCAATGGATCTTTCAAAGGATTATGATATTGAAAATTTGAATGCGGCTGATATGAATGTTTATAGACAAGCTAAGTATATAAATAGTGTGACTGGGAGCCCAATTTTTTTTAATACTAAAACAAAGTATTTTTCTTCAGGAGAAGAGAGTTTTGATGAGTATTTAAATGATTTAAAATCAGCAGAAAAGTTTATTTTTATGGAATATTTTATTATTTCAGAAGGTTTTTTCTTGGATTCTGTTTTAAGAATACTAAAACAAAAAGTAAAAAATGGAGTAGAAGTTAAAATTATTGTAGATGATTTAGGTAGCATTTTTACAATTTCAAATAAAAAACTTGCTGATATTAGAAATTCTGGAATAAAAGTTGTAGAATTTAATCAAGTTAAAGGTATTATTTTACCAAAACATAATAATAGGACTCATAGAAAAATGACTATTATTGATGGAAAAATTGCTTATACTGGTGGAATTAATATAGCTGATGAGTATATAAATTTATACGAAAAATATGGTTATTGGAAAGATTCAGTTTTAAAGCTTGAAGGTCATGCTGTAGCCTCTTTCATAAATATGTTTATTTCTCTTTGGGACTATTCAACTGGAGAAAATACTGATATTTTGAGTTTGTATGATAAAAGTGACCTTGAAAAAAAATCCAGTATTAAGGACGATCTTGGCGTAGTAATTCCTTTTTCTGAAACACCAGTTATGGAATCTACAAGTGAAAATATGTATCTTAATATGATTAGACGAGCAAATAGATATATTTATATAACAACACCCTATTTAATAATAACTTGGGAAATGGAAAAAGCTTTAATAAGTGCTGCAAAAACAGGAGTTGATGTTAGAATTATAACACCACATATACCAGATAAAAAATATGTTCACTTACTTACCAGGTCTTTTTATAAAAATCTTGTAGAAAACGGAGTGAAAATATATGAATTTGAAAAGGGATTTATCCATGCGAAGAATTTCCTTTGTGATGATGGATTTGTTGTAATAGGGAGTATTAATTTAGATTACAGGAGTCTTTATCTTCACTTTGAATGTGCAGTTTGGACATTTGGAACTCCTATAGTAAAGGATGTTAAGGAAGATTTCGAAAATACTTTAAAAGAATCTATAGAGATTACTCCAGAGTGGATAAAATCAAGAAAATTAATAGCAAGAATATTGCAATCGCTGTTAAGGCTGTTTGCACCATTAATGTAAGGAGAACTTTTACTCATAGTAAAAGTTCTTTTTTAATAGTATTAATTAGAGCGATTTAATGTTGACAAGATTTACTTTCAAAATTGTACATATTATAAATATTATGATAGAATAATAGTCTAGAATATTATAAAAATGGAGATATTTATGAGAAATATTATGCTCACAATTAGCTACGATGGAAGCTTGTTTTTTGGATTTCAAAAGCAAGAAAATGTTGTAACTGTTCAGGGAGAGATAGAGAATGCCCTAAAGAAAATTACCGGAGAAAATATTAATATTATTTCAGCAGGAAGAACTGATAGAGGTGTCCATTCTTTAAGACATATAATTAATTTTCATACTGAAAGTAATGTAGGAAATTTAAATTTTAAAACCGCTTTAAATCATTTTTTGCCTATTGGAGTTAGAGTTTTAGATTCTAAGGAGGTTTCTGAAAATTTTCATTCAAGATTTGATGCAAAGATGAAAACATATAAATATATTTTAAATTTAGATGAAGTTATGGATCCTATTTACTATAATTATAAGGCAAATTTTCCGTACCCTTTAGATATCGAGAAAATGCAAAGAGCAAAAGAATATTTTATTGGGAAAAAGAGCTTTAAGTCATTTATGGGCCCAAGAACAGGTAATACTAATCCTATTAGGGAGATTAATTCTTTTGAAATATATAAAGAAAATAATGACTTAATTTTTTTGATTAAGGGTCAAAGT
Organism: uncultured Parvimonas sp.; assembly: GCF_963524015.1. Classification (NCBI taxonomy): domain Bacteria; kingdom Bacillati; phylum Bacillota; class Tissierellia; order Tissierellales; family Peptoniphilaceae; genus Parvimonas; species uncultured Parvimonas sp. The sequence continues at coordinate 3,310 of NZ_CAURDT010000010.1, forward strand.
TTTATTAGAAATCAAGTTAGAATAATGGTAGGAACTCTGGTAGACATTGGTAGAGGATTAATTGAAGAAGATGAACTTGAAAAAATTTTAGATAGTGAAGATAGAACTAAGGCTGGAGTAACTTTAAGTCCAAATGGTCTTTATTTAATGGAGATTTTATATGACAAATTTTAAAGATTTAGATTTTTTAGTTGAGAGTTTACGAGAAGTTGATAATGGTAGAAATCATATTTTGATAACTGGTAATATTAAAGTTGGGAAAAGTACACTTTTAAATGCTTTTATAGAAAAATATTACAAAAATTCTAAAATTGATGGAATTATGACTGAGCTTGTTATTACTGATAAATTTCGAATTGAACTTTTTAGATATGGAACAGAAGAAAGATTTGTTATTGGAGAAAGAGAAAAAGAAATGAAATTCTTTGACGAGATCTTCTTGAAAAAAAGTTATGAATTTATTGAAAGTTTTAAAGATAATGATATTTTAGTCTTTGATGAGATTGGAAATAAGGAATTACATTTAAAAGAATACTGTAAAAAATTAATTTCTCTTTTTGAAAATAATAGAATTTTTGCAGTACTTAAGAAAGGCGGAAGTCCAGTAATTGAAAATTTGGATAAATTAGAAAATTTTGTAATTTTTGATTTGGATAAGTTTTATGAATAGAGATGAATATTTCATGAGTCTTGCTTTGAAAGAGGCAAAAAAAGCTTATGATAAGGGAGAAGTACCAGTTGGTTGTGTAATTGTTAAAGATGATAAGGTAATAGCTAGAGGACATAATCAAGTTTTGAGTAGAAAAAGTGGAGTTTATCATGCAGAAATTATTGCTATCAATAAAGCGGGACAAAAACTGGGCGATTTTAGACTTGAAGATACTGAACTTTTTGTAACTCTTGAACCTTGTTGCATGTGTGCAGGAGCTATTGTAAATAGTAGGATAAATAGAGTAATTATTGGAGTAATGGATGTGAAAAGGGGTTTTTGTGGTTCAATCGAAAATGTATTAGATAGGCAGGAACTTAATCATAGATCAATTATAAAGCTAGGAGTATTGGAACAAGAATGTTTAGAAATTTTGCAAGATTTTTTTAAAAATTTAAGGAGTGAAAAGAAAAATAAATGAAATTAGTAGTTTGTTTAGATGAAAATAATGGTATTAGGTTTTTTGGTAAAAGACAAAGTCAAGATGAGTTGCAAAGAAAAAATCTCTTTGAATTGATTGGAAATTCAAAAATTTTTTTAACAGGTTATAGCTACGATTTATATAAGGAAATAGAATTTAATTTTGAAATTATTGACGAAGATACAGATATTCTTGAAGACTCAGTATTTTTATATGAAGGAGAATTTTTAGATAAATTTTTACCTTTTGTTGATGAAATAATAGTCTATTTTTGGAATAGAGATTATCCTTTTGATGAAACATTTGATGAGTTTGAACAAGATTGTTGGAAGGAAAAAGAAGTTTTAGAATTTAAAGGAAAAAGCCATGAAAAAATTACTAGAAAAATATTTGTAAAGGAGAATAAAGATGAATAATAAGATTAGAATTGATAAGAAAAATATTAAGATTTTTGGAACTTTATTACTTATTATTATTGCATTATTTATTGCTTTTTTTACATATAGGTATGTTGAAAATAAAAATACCAGTAATACTAATATCGTTGGACTTGATATAAACAAACTTCCAGAATATAACGGGAAACCTTATGTAGTCATAAATAATAATGAACCAAATTTTGATAAAAGTGAACTAGTTGCTGAATCTTTTGAAAAATATTCAGAACTTGATTCCTTAAAAAGATGTGGAGTTGCTGATTCAATAATTGGTCAAGACTTAATGCCAACTTCAAAAAGAGAGAATATTTCCTCAGTAAAGCCAACAGGATGGAAATCTGTTAAATATAACGGAATAGATGGTGGAAATTTATATAATCGTTGCCATTTGATAGGGTTTCAACTTGCAGGAGAAAATGCAAATAAAAGAAACTTAATAACAGGAACAAGATATTTGAATACAAAAGGAATGTTACCTTTTGAAAATATGATAGCCGATTATGTAAAGGAAACAAATAATCATGTAAGATATAGAGTAACTCCTATTTTTATAGATAAAGAACTTGTAGCAAGAGGTGTCCAGCTAGAGGCCATTTCCATTGAAGATAATGGAAAGGCGATTAAATTTAATGTATATTGTTTTAATGTTCAACCCGATATTGAAATAGATTATAAAACAGGAAATTCTTGGAAAAAATAATTAATAAAAATAAAATAATGTTAAAAGATTAATGTTGATTTTTTATCTAAAAATGTGATAAAATTAGCTGGTAAAAGTTTTTAATCGATACAATTAAAACTTTTTAATATTTGATAAGGAGGTATTATAAATGATTCAGTTCAAAAATGTAACAAAAATTTTTTCTAAAGGAGTTAAAGCTGTTGATAATATCAGTTTTACTATTGATGAGGGAGAAATTTTTGGATTTCTAGGTCCTAATGGAGCGGGAAAGAGTACAAGTCTAAAAATGTTGGTTGGAATTTTAGAACAAACAGAAGGTAAAATTACAGTTAATGGAGTTGATACTCTTGAAAACTCTATAAAGGTAAAAGAAATGATTAGTTATGTTCCTGATAATCCAGATATTTATACAAAAATGACTGGAATAAAGTACTTGAATTTTATCGCTGATATTTATGGTATAGATGAAGAAGTCAGAAAAGAAAAAATTGAAGAGTATAATAAGAAATTAGAGTTAGGAGATGCAATTTACAGTACAATAGATAGTTATTCACATGGTATGCGTCAAAAATTAGTATTGATTGGAGCGTTGATTACTTCTCCTAAGGTTTTAATTCTTGATGAACCAATGGTTGGACTAGATGTTAAAACTTCTTTTAATTTAAAAAATATTTTAAGAGAGTTTGCTGATGCTGGAAATACTGTAATATTTTCAACACATGTTATGGAAGTTGCAGAAAAAATTTGTGATAAATTAGTTATTATTAACAAAGGAAAAATTGCATTTTGTGGAAGTTTATCAGAATTGAAATCTGCAGATCATTCTAATGAAGATTTGGAAAGAATATTCTTGGAGTTGACTGACAATGAAGCAATCTAAATTATGGACTTTAATAAAATATTTTGTTTCAATTGATTTTTTTGCAATTTTATCTATAGGACAAAATTTAAAAACAAAAGGAAAAAGAGCAGCCAGTTTTCAAGGTGCTGCAGGCATAATATTTCTTGCTATAATGTTTATCTGGGGAGCTCCTAAACTTGGGAAATTCTTAGCTAGTAATTTTCAAACAGCAATAGGTAGTGCAAGTATAACTACTTTTTCTGTAGGAATTTTTGTTATAACACTATTCTTATCATTGGCAACAGCTTTTGTATTCATTGAAAAGAATAATGAAACTGAAATATTATTATCTTTGCCAGTATCTGGTAGTGATATATTTTTATCAAGAATTTATTCCTTAGCAATAACATTTTTCATATCATTCTTTTTGATTTTTGTTATAGCATTTGGAGTAACTGGATATACACTTGGAAAAGGAATTGATTTTTACATCTTTACTTTTCTAGGATTGATTTTACTTAATTTAGAGGCAATTTTATTAACTGGGGTTATAATACTTATTTTTGGTAAATTACTTAGAACTAGTAAAATATTCAACAGATTTTTAAAATTGATTTATGGATTATTTACAATTGGATTATTTATTGTATATATGATTTTTACTCAAGCTGCATCAAATCCAGCACTAGGAGTTAATCTTGGAAAAATTCTTGTAGATTTTGATAAAAAACTTTCATCAATATTTTTCTTTGTAGTTTGGATTAAGAAAATAGTTATTTCTAATGATATTATGACTTCTGTTGTAAATTTAGGAATTGGATTAATTATTTGCATAATTCTTTCATTTTTATTAAAATTCTTTGCAGAGAGAAATTATCTTGAAATTTTGAGAAGTGTAAATGTCGTTTCACAAGAAAGCAAAGCAGTTATTGAAAAAAGAAAAAAACAAGGTGTTGCACATGCAAGACAATATAAACTTATTGTATTAATAAAGAAAGAATTTAATCAAATCATAACAACTCCAACATATTTTATGCAAGTAGTTATGATTGATTTAATGGTAGTTATTATGTCTTGTATAGCAGTATATTATGGACTTAAATTTAAATCTCAATTTAAATTTGCTGTAAATTTTGTAGTATCTAACCAACCAATAGGATATTTATTAGCAATAGCATTTGGAATTGGTGCTATTCTAGGACTTTTCTGTGGACTTTCATCACTTACTACAAGTTCTGTATCAAGAGAAGGAAAGGCTTTTTGGGTAATAGCTACTGCTCCAATAGGAATTAATACGCATATAATGTCAAGAATTATTGCTTGTCAAGTATTGCACTTTATTTCTGCAATAATAGTAATATTATTATCAATGATTTTATATATCTTTAATCCTATTTTATATCTTGCAGTTATCCTTGGAATGTCATTAACTTTATTTACAAGTGGAAGTTTAAATATGATTTTGGGATTAATTAATCCATATTTTGATTGGAAAACACCAAAAGAAGCTATGAATGGCGGTTCTGGTGGAATAAGTGTATTTGTTTCAATTTTGATTAATTATGGATTATATGCATTACTTATATTTGTAACTGTAAAGATGATTAAATGGGATTATAAAGTACCTGCAGTTATTTTAGCTAATATATGCATTATTTTATTAACTGCAATAATATCATATTTAATAGACAGAAAACTATTTAAGAGATTATTAAGAAGATTATAATTTCAATGATGTGTTACATCAATTAAGAATTTTAAATTTGTTTTTTACAATGAAAAACAGAGTGATTTATTCACTCTGTTTTTTTGTTTTTTTAGATATTCTTATTGTTTCCTTTAATAGATTATTTTTTAATTCCCATAAGTCTTTTGAAAGATCGACTTTATATATGTGAGGATTATCAAATCTTTTAAACTCATCCCAAAGACTTTCAATTTCACTTGCACAATATTCTCTAATTTCTTTTATATCTGGAAGTTTGTAGATTAACTCTCCATTTTTGAAAATTTGTTTTAGCATTGGTCTTAAGATATAATCTTCATAAGTTGTAGTTTTCCAAGTATAAATTGGATGAAAAATAGAAATTGGTTTACTTTCATCAATTTTTTCATCGAATAGAGTAATTAAATCAGCTTCAGCTTTTTTTGTCTTTTTATCATATATTCTATATAGATTTTTAACCCCTGGTGTTGTTATTTTATCAACATTTTCTGAAACTTTAATCTTTGGAATAATTTTTCCGTTTTCTTCAATGGCAACTAATTTATAAACTCCACCAAAAACCGGATGAGTTTTTGAAGTTATAAGTCTTTCACCAATACCGAATGAATCAATTTGAGCTCCTTGGTGTAATAAATCTCTAATAGTATATTCATCAAGCGAGTTTGAAACTACAATTTGAGCATCTTCATATCCTGCATTATCCAACATTTTTCTTGCTTGTTTAGAAAGATAAGCTAAATCTCCACTATCAAGTCTAATTCCTTTTGGCCTTATTCCCATAGGTTTTAGAATTTCATCAAAAGTCTTTATTGCATTTGGAATACCTGATTGTAAGGTATTGTAAGTGTCAACAAGTAATACACAATTATTTGGAAAAGATTTTGCAAAAGCTTTAAAAGCTTCCAATTCTGTATCAAACATTTGTACCCAAGAGTGAGCCATTGTTCCAAGTACAGGAATATTAAATAATTTTCCGGTCAAGACATTAGAAGTGCCATCTATACCTGCAATATATGAGGCTTTTGCTCCATATACGGATGCGTCAATTCCCTGTGCACGTCTCGCACCAAATTCCATAACTGCTCTACCTTTCGCAGCCCTTTTTATTCTATTTGATTTTGTTGCAATTAAACTTTCGTGATTTATTATTAGTAAAGCTATGGTTTCTATTAACTGCGCTTGAACAGCAGGACCTCTAACGGTCATTATAGGTTCATAAGGAAATATTACACTTCCTTCAGGAACGGACCATATATCACATTCAAATTTAAAATTTTTTAAAAAATTTAAAAATTTATCATCAAAAGTATTTAAAGATTTAAAATATTCTATATCTTCATCATTAAATCTCATTGAATTAAGAATTTGAGTTAAATGTTCCAATCCGGAAAAGATTGCATAACTTGCACCATCCGGATTTTCTCTATAAAAAATATCAAAATAAGTAATTTTGTTATCCAAATTTTCATTAAAATACCCTTGAGCCATAGTGTATTCATAAAAATCTGAAAGAATTGAAATATTGAATTCATTAAAATTTCTGTTCATAAAAAACCTCCATAGAAATCTATTTATTTAATAAATATTCAAGATCATGATCAAATATACGAATTCTATTATATATTTGTTTTTGCCATTCTGTATCAAAAGTACCATCATTATTTATAAAAAAGTTAGAATCCATATATCTCATTATTATATAGTTACTATTTTTTTGATCGAAGCCATTTCCCCAAGAAAAATCAATTCCATTTCCGGTATTTCTTGTAACAATTGCCTCAATTAGAGGTAAAGTAATTTCATTACAAGGAATTCTCATATCAGGAATATTCCAGAATGTTTTTTTCTCCTTTTTGTATATTAAAAGGTTTGAAATTGTACCATTTGATGCACATTGTACTCTACGAATTTCATTAATATTTATGCTATGCTTTGCTCCGGAGATAACACCATTAGAAATATGAATAGCTTTTTCTTTCAAACTACGAGCTAAATCTATATCCAAAGTATCAAGATTATTTGGAAAATCTTTTGTAAGTTTATATGCAGCATGAGCTAGAAGTATAGACTTAGTTTCTAAAATATTATGACAATCATTTATAATTGTAGTGTCAGATATAAAGTCTATTGGTGTTGACTTATCTTTTTTTTCAAATAACAAGTTATAGTTTGAATTAGAATTACAATAGCTAAGAGCTATTATATAAGAAATTTCATCAAATGAGATATCAAAACTTTTCTTTTCTTTCTTTGCATCTTCATAAGATACTCCATCTTTTTTTACTGTTAAAAGACTTCCATCTTTACGAGTAAATTTCAAATGTTGCTTTTCAAATATTGTTTTCATAAATCCCCCTTAAGCTTATTTATTATATCGATTCTTATTATAACACTTTTAGTATTTTTTTTCTATTATGATAAAAACAAATTTACCTTAAACTTAATTTCATTATTAAAAATTTAAATTTTTTCTAAATGTAAATAAAAATTATTCTTATTTATATGGATAATTTTTTATTTTTGTGATACAATATAAAAGAATTAGAATTATGCTTGAAATTTTAATTTTTAAAATTTCTTAAATAGGGGGTACAATATGAAAAATATTTCAAAAAAAGTTTTTGGATTAATATTAGCAGGTGCAGTTTTAATTACAGGTTGTACTGCAAAAACTGAGAAAAAAGAAAAAGAAGAAACAAAAAAACCTAAATTAAAAGTTGTAACTACAATTTTTCCAGAATATGATATGGCAAGAGCCATTGCAAAAGATAAAGTTGATTTAGAATTACTAGTAAAACCAGCGGTAGACGTTCATTCATTTAGTCCTACTCCACAAGATATAAAAACAGTTGAAAATTCAGATGTTTTTATTTATGGTGGAACTGAACATGACAAATGGGTTGATACTTTGACAAAAAGTATAGATATGCAAAATAAAAAAGTAGTAAAATTGGTTGATGGTATTAAACAACTTGAAGAAGAAACAGTTGAAGGAATGAAGCATGAACATGATCACGATCATGACCATGATGATAAAGATGAAGATCATGATGAAAAAGATCATGACCATGACCATGAAAAAGAAGAAAAGCACAATCATAAAAATGAAAAAGAACATAATCATAATGATAAAGACGAAAAAGATGAACATGAAGAACATCATGATCATGATTCAGAAAAAGAAATGGATCCACATTATTGGACTTCACCAAAAAATGCTATTCAAATGGTTAAAACAATAACTGATGCATTGGTTGAAAAAGATCCAGATAATGCAGAATTCTATAAAGAAAATGCTAATAATTACATTAAACAACTTGAAGGCGTAGATAAAGAATTACATGATGTTGTTGATAATGCAAAGATTAAAAAAGTTGTTGTAGCTGATAGATTTCCTTTCAGATATTTATTTTCTGATTTAGGATTAGAATATAGAGCTTTATTCTCAGGTTGTAGTGTAGAATCAACAGCAAGTGCTGGACAAATAAAGAAAATGGTTGATTATGTAAAAGAAAATAAAATCCCAGTAGTTTATCATATTGAAATGGGAAAAGGAGAAATGGCTGAAACTGTAGCAAAAGATTCAGGAGCAAAAGTTAAACTTTTACATTCAATTCATACTGTAACTAAAGAAGAGTTCGATAATGGTATAACTTATATAGATCTTATGAAACAAAATGTGGAGGCATTAAAAGAAGGACTTAATTAATGAAAGAAAAAATGTTAGTTTGTGAAAATTTAAATATTTTTTACAAAAATAATAAAATAATTGAAGATTTAAGTTTTTCCGTTGATGAGGGAGATTTCTTCCTCATCTTAGGAAAAAACGGAGTAGGAAAATCTACATTATTAAAAGGAATTTTAGGTTTAAAAAATATCTCTTCAGGAGAAATAAAGAAAAATTTTAGAATTTGTGGATATATGTCTCAAGAAGTTTTATTAAAAAAAGAATTCCCATCAACAATATGGGAATTTGTTTTATCTTCAAGAGCTGTTTATTCTAAGTTTTTCTATAATTCAAAAGATACTGAAGTTGTTAAAGAAAATTTAAAAAAATTAAATCTTTGGGATATTAAAGATAAGAGCATAAGTTCACTTTCAATAGGGCAAAGACAAAGAGTGTTGCTTTGTAGATGTCTTTGTGTATCTGAAAAGATAATATTTTTAGATGAACCTACAAATTCTTTAGATATTAATGTTAGAAAAATGTTGTATGATATTTTAGAAAAACTAAATAGAGAAGGACTTACTATTGTTATGATAAGTCATGATGAGGAAGCTTTTAAATATTCTAATAGAGCTTTAATTTTAGGAAAAGAAAATAAAGTCATAGAAAATGTTTGGGAAAAATATGAAAAGGGGGAAATAAATTTTGATTAGTTTAATTTCAGAAATGCTAAGTTATCCCTTTATGGTTAAAGCAATATTCGTTGGACTTTTGATTTCTATAAGCTCTGCATTACTTGGAATAACTCTAGTCTTGAAAAGATATGCAATGATAGGTGTTGGACTTTCTAATGTTTCATTTGCAGCACTTTCAATTGCTCTTTCTTTTGACATTTCTCCAATAGAATTTTCAATGCCTATAGTAATTATAGCGGGAATTATTCTTTTAAAGTATGGAGAAAAATATAATATTAGTAGTGATACAGCAATTGCTCTATTGAGTTGTGTATCAGTTTCTATAGGTGTAACATTTACTGCTGTAACTAAGGGATTAAATGTGGATGTCTGTAACTACTTATTTGGAAGTATATTAATTATGAAAAGAAGTGATATGTATATCAGCTTTGTTTTAGGGATAATAGTTTTAATTTCATATATTTTGTTGTATAATAAAATATATACTATAACTATTGATGAAGATTTTGCAAAGGCAAGCGGAGTAAATGTAAGTTTATATAATACTTTAGTTACAATTTTAATATCAGTAACTATAGTTATTGGTATGAAATTTATGGGAAGTATGCTTATTTCGTGCTTAATTATATTCCCTGCAATGACTTCTATGCGAATTTTTAAAAGCTATAAAGTAGTTGTAATCTCATCAGTTATAATTTCCGTAATAGCATTGTTTATTGGAATAACTTTATCATATATCTACTCAACTCCAACAGGAGCTAGTGTAGTTTTAGTCAATTTAGTTTTATTTATTTTATCTTGTATAGTAAGGAGGTTTATCAGTGAATAAAAAAGTATTAAGTTTAATATTATCTTGTCTTTTATTTTGTTCTTGTTCAAAGGCTGATGGTAATAGTAATTTTATAAAAAATAAAGAGAATAAAAATGATTTAAAAAGTGCTTTAAAAGATGATCCTGAAAATGCAGGAACAGATAAAGATAAAAAATCTACTGAAACTGATAAAAATCAAAATCCTGACGATTATAAAATTGATAGATATCAAAATCAAGATAATTCAAAAGATGAATACAAACAACCGGAGAAAAAGGATGAACTTACTAAAGAACAATTAAATGAAAAAAGAGATGCTGATTCAAAAGATGGAATAATAAATATTTCTGACGGAATTTTTTTAGCTCTTGTAAATGATATTTATGTAAATAAAGATGAATATGTTGGCAAGAAAGTTAGAATTTCTGGGCAAAATGTTAGATTTGAAGACAAAGATACTGGAGAAGTCATTTATGCAATTTTACGAGAAGGTCCAGGTTGTTGTTATAATGATAGCGTAATTGGATTTGAATATATTACTGATGGAAAATATCCTGAAAAGGATAAATGGTATGAAATGATTGGTGAAGTAATAATCGATAAATATAAAACTGGAAAAGTTGTAAAACTTAAACTTATTGAGATAAAAGAAATAGAACCAAAAGGAAAATTAATTCATTTTCAAAACTAATTGGAGATAATATCTCCAATTTTTTTGTAAAATAATTTATTTTTAAGGGTATAAATATCACATCTTAATAACAAAAATTAGATTAAAATATAGAATTGTGGTATAATAATTTCATCGCAACAACGGAAAATAGTTATTAAAAGGAGTTGTGATTTAATAAAAAATAAAAAGGATAAAAATATGGTATTAGATAATTTATATTTAATAGTTGCAATTACTGAAAAAACTAATGCAATAGGCAAGGATAATAATTTATTGTATTTTCTAAAAGAAGATATGAATTTTTTTAAAGAAAAAACTTGTGGCAATTCAATAATTTGTGGGAGAAAAACCTTTGAAGGTTTTAAAATTAAACCGCTTCCAAAAAGAAAAAATATTGTTTTGACAAATAGTAATTTTTCTTTTGAAGGAGTAAATACTTTTAAAAATATAAAAGATTTGATTGAATTTGTAAAAGAAAATCCAAAAGAAAAATTTTTTGTTTGTGGGGGAATGAGTATTTATAAACAATTAATTGATTTTTGTTCAAGAATGTATATTACAAAATATGAAGAAAAAGAAATAATAGAAGCGGATAGTCATTTTCCTAAAATTGACGAAACTATTTGGAAAGTTACTGAAAAAATTAAAGGAGAAAGTCAAAATCCAACATTAACTTTTTACACTTATGAAAGGATTTAATATATGAAAAAAGAAGATATAGATGTAAAAAAAGTAAAGAAAAAACAGAGCAAAGCTAAAAAATGGTTTTGGAATATACTTTTTGTAATATGTTTAGGTGTTTTTATATATTCTGCTGGAAATATAATCAAAGATTATTATGGTTCATATAAAGCTGGGAAAGATTTAAGAGATTTAAAAGAGTCTGTTTTTAACAGTGAAGAAAAAGAGACTAAAAAAGAGGTAAACTTAGAAGAATTAAAAAAACTAAATTCTGATTCAATAGGTTGGCTAGAAGTTCCTGATACTAATATAGATGAGCCAGTTGTTCAGGGAAAAGACAATGATTACTATCTATGGAGAGATTTTAATAAAAAAACTTATCCCGTTACTGGAACATTATTTTTAGATGTATATAATAAGCCTGATTTTTCAGATAGAATTAGTTATATATTTGGACATAATATTTGGGATAAGACAAAATTTTATGAGTTGAGAAAATTTGAAGATAAATCATTTTTAGAAAATCATAAGACATTTTATCTTTATACAGAAAAAGGAAAACTAGAATATGAGGTACTTGGAATTGATCTTGTAGATCCTGATACTTCACTGTATGAACAAAGTTCTGAGAGAAATGAAGATGTAGAAGCAATGAAAAAAGAATTGTCTAAACATATTCCAAAGTCAGAGGTTGATAAAATTGATGAAAACACAAAAATTCTAATGCTTGTAACTTGTAAGACACCCGATGACAATACAGCAAGAAGAATTTTGTTTGCAAAATTAAAAGATAAGTAAAATCATAAGGGGATTTATATCTCCTTTGTTTTTTGTGAAAAATTGTAAATTTTAAGGATTTATAGTATACTATTTGTATTATTATAATATAAGGGAGAATTATGGACAAGATAAGTATTATTGTACCTGTATATAATGTAGAAAAATATGTAAAAAAATGTTTGGAGTCAATTGCTAATCAAACATATAAAAATATAGAGATTATAATAGTAAATGATGGAGCAACTGATAATAGCGAAAAAATTTGTAAAGAATTTGTTGAAAATGAAAATAGAGCAAAACTCTATACAAAAGAAAATGGTGGTTTGTCAAGCGCTAGAAATCATGGAATGAAATTTGCGACAGGTAAATATGTATTATTTATAGATTCTGATGATTATATTTCAGAAAATATGGTTGAAGAGCTTTATAAAAATATAAAATCCGAAAATGCAGATGTATCTATTTGTGGAGTATATAATGTTTATTCTGATAATCAATCACCACAATGTAAGGAAGATTTGTATTTTAGTTGTGAAAAAGATAGATTTTTAAAAGAGTATTTCATTGGAGAAAAAATTCCAGGAACTATTTGTAATAAACTTATCTCTTATGAAATTGCTAGTAAAATCTCTTTTCCTGTTGGAAAAATTTATGAGGATGCTTTTTATCAGTTTGAGCTTGTAAAATATGCAAAGAAATATGTTGTAACTACAAAGGCATATTATTATTATTTTCATAGAGAAAATAGTATTACAACAAAACCATATACTGTAAAAAATATGAATTGTATAGAAATTTATTCCAATTTTTATGACTATATAAATAAGGAAGTTCCTTCTCTTTCTGAATTTGCTTTTTTCAGGCTTTCATATGCTCATTTTATGGTTTTTGATAAAATGTTATTGAGTGATAATTACAAAAGTATTAAAGAATATAGAGAAGTTTTAGGATTTTTAAAGAAGAATTTTTGGAAGATTTTTAAAAATAAGAATTTTAGAAAAGGTAGAAGAATTGCAGTAATAATGTTAAAATTAAATGTTAAATTATATAGATTTTTACTTTTAAAAGACTTGAAGAAAAAAGGAGTAAATGCTTAATGGAAATCAAATATCTTTCTATGGATGAAATAAAATCAATAGAACTTGAAATTTTACAATATATTCACGATTTTTGTGTTAAAAATGATATAAAATATTTTATAAATTATGGAACGTTGATTGGGGCAGTAAGACATAAGGGATTTATTCCTTGGGATGACGATATAGATATTTGTATGTTTAGAAAAGACTATGAAAAGTTTATAGATTTATTTTCAAAAGATGATGGAATTTATAAAATTTTATCTTTGGAACTAAATGACAAATATTATAATAACTTTATTAAAGTTGTAAATTCAAAGACTAAAATTGAAGATGAAAGAAATTATAAGACTTATGATTCAGGAATTTTTATTGATATTTTCCCTATGGATTTCTTCGATGATTTAAGCATAGTTGAAAAGACATATAAGTTAGAAAGTTTTAAGCTTCTATCTTTTTCGAAAAAAGAAAATATTCAATATGGTGATAGTAAATTAAAGGATTTTATTAGGAGATTTTTCTGGACAGTTTTAAAACCAGTTTCACCTAGATATTTTGCTAAGAAAATCAAGAAAATTGTTGAAGCGAATGTTAAAGATAACGGAAAATATTTAGGGCTTATAGGTTGCTCAAAATGGAAGTATGATGATGTTTTCGACTATAACCCTTTTGATGAATTAATCGAGTTAGAGTTTGAAAATAGTAGATTTTTTGCTCCAAAAAAATATGATGAAATTTTAAAAAAATACTATGGAGAATATATGGAATTTCCACCTGTTGAAAAGAGAGTATATCCTCATGAAATTAAGGCTTATTATATAGATTAGGAGATTAAGATGAAAGAGAGACTTACAGTTGATGAACTAAAAAAATATGAATTGGATATTTTAAAGTTCATTGACTATATTTGTAAAAAATATAATATAAAATATTTTGTAAACTATGGAACATTACTTGGAGCAGTTAGACATAAAGGATTTATTCCTTGGGATGACGATATTGATATATCTTTATATAGAAAAGACTATGAGCGATTACAAAAAGCTATTCTTGAAGAAAATAATGAAAGATATACAATTTTATCCAAGGACAACAGTGATTGGTATTTCCAAAATTTTCTTGTAGTTATAGATAAGCACACTCTGTTGGAAGATAGTGTAAAGAGAAATAGAAAAGACAGCAATGTTTTTGTTGATGTATTTCCGATTGATAGATTTAATGACTTAAATTTTGTGAAAAAAGCTCATTTGATGGTAACTTTGAAACATATTTGTTTCATAAAGAAAAAATATATAATTCATAAAGATAGTAAAATAAAAGATTTTTGTAGAGTTGTCTTTTGGCATTTGTTGGCATTTGTAAATCCGAGATTTTTTACAAAGAAAATTCAAAAACTTGTAGAAAGATATTCTGATGAAAATGGGATTTATGAAGCAGCGGTAGGAGTCGATAAAACAGGAATGAAAGAAGTTTTTGAAACGGGAACTTATGAGGAGTTGATAGAATTACCTTTTGAAGATATGATGGTACCAGCTCCTAAGAATTATGATAAGATTTTAACTCAATTTTATGGAGATTATATGCAAAAACCTTCTGATGCAGAAATTGAATATAAATCACATCTATTAGATGCTTATAGAATAAAATAGGGAGAATAATTTTAAATATGGCAAAAAATATAAAAGTTAATGCTTTAGCGAGTATTTTAGTTAGAGTTTTTAATATTCTGTTTCCTCTGATTACAGGTCCATACCTTGCCAGAATTTTGAGCAAGGAGGCTTATGGGGAATTTAATGCTGCAAATTCCATACTAAATTTGTTTATTCCATTTGCTGCATTTGGAATATACAGTTATGGGATTCGTTCGATAAGTAGAGTTAAAAATAATATGAAAGAAATAAGTAAAAATTTTACTGTTCTTTTTTCTATAAATGTAATAAGTTCTTTAAGCATTGGAATTTTGTATATAATATATATGCTTGTGAATGTAAATTCCAATATGTATATGTTGTATATTGCACTTAGTATTCAAATTTTTACGCAATTTGTAACTATAGAGTGGATGAATGAGGCTTTTGAAAACTACGGATTTATACTCTTTAAAACATTATTTATCCGTGTACTTATGCTGGTTTCAATTTTTGCATTTGTACGAAAAGCAGATGATATAGTTAATTATGCTTTTATCTTATCAATTACAAATCTTATAAACTATTTAATTAGTTTTTATTATATTAAGAAAAAAGTAAAATTTGTAAAAATTGAACTAAAAGATATTTTAATTCACATAAAACCATTAATTGGAATGTTACTTTTAGCTAATTCATATATGTTATATACTGCATTAGATAGAGCTGTGCTTTCATTATTAGATGCAAAAATTTCAGTTTCCTACTATACCTTTGCGTTGTCAATAGCTCAACTTATTACAAGTGTAGTTTATTCTATAATAGTAGTAAGTATTCCAAGGCTTTCATATTATCATGGGAATAGTGATGAAAAAAATTATACGGAATTATTAAATCAAGTTGCAAAGACCTTTTTATTCTTGGTAATTCCTATGGGTATTGGATTAAGTTGTGTATCTAATGAAGTAATGCTGATATATGCAGGAGAAAAATATTTAGAAGCTGGGTTTATTTTAAAACTGTTTTCGCTTAGAATAGTTATGTGGGCATTAGATCAACTACTTGCAAATCAAGTTTTATTTGTAAGGGGATATGAAAAGAATATAACTGCCTTCTATTTTATAGGTGGATTTATGAACTTGGTTTTAAATATAGTTTTATTTAGATTAAAAGTTGTTCAAGCTGAATATTTTGTTTATACAACTTTATTTTCAGAAATTGTAGTATTGATTATTCAAGTTTACTTTATAACAAAGAGAAATATTATTTCTATAAAGGGGATATTAAAATCTTATGTAAAATATGTGCTATGCTCCATTCCGTTTTTTGCAATAACTTATGGAATAAATCATATTTTAAAATATTCATTGACATTGAATGTACAATTTCTTATTAGAGTATTTGCAATAATTGTATCTTGTGTACTATATTATTTTATTATTATGTATGTTACAAAGGACAAAATTTTATTCATTACAATTGATGGAATAAAAAGCAAATTCACAGTTAGAAAATATAAATTTAATTCAAAAAAATAACAAAAAAACAATACTTCGAAAGTTCTAGAATATTATATTTTAGAGCTTTTTTCTTGTTCATTTTTATATAATATGATATAATAATTGAACAAGGTATTTAAGGAGGAACTTATGTTGTCAATACAACAATTTGATATTTTAAATTTATTTTTTAAAAATCAAGATAAAAAATTTACTCAAAGAGAGATTTCAGATATTACAAATTTTTCTTTAGGAAAAGTTAATGAGACTTTGAAAGAATTAAAAAATAATAAATTAATAGATGAAAATTTAAAGATTACTGATAAAGGTCTTGAAGAATTAGAACCTTATAAAGTTGATAATGCTATAATTATGGCTGCAGGAATGAGTTCAAGATTTGCACCGCTTTGTTATGAGAGTCCAAAAGGTCTTTTAAATGTAAAAGGGGAAAAACTAATTGAAAGAGAAATTTTACAACTAAAAGAGGCAGGAATAGAAGATATAACTTTAGTTGTAGGATATATGAAGGAAAAAATGTTTTACCTAGCTGAAAAATTTGGTGTAGATATTGTTGTTAATGAAGATTATTACAGATTTAACAATACTTCATCACTAATTTTGGTTACAGAAAGACTAAAAAATACTTATATCTGTTCTTCAGATAATTATTTTCCAAAAAATCCTTTTGAAAAATATGTTTATAGAGCATACTACTCTGCAGTTTACCAAGATGGAGAAAGTGATGAATACTTTGCAGAATGTGATAAAAAGGGAAGAATTACAGGAATAACAATTGGGGGAAAAGACGATTGGATAATGCTTGGTCATGTATTTTTCGATAGAGAATTTAGTGATAAATTTGTAAAACTTTTAAAAGCTGAATATCATGAGCCCATAGTTAGAGAAAATTTATGGGAAACTTTTTATATGCGTCATATAAAAGAATTGGATAATATGTATATTAGAAAATATGATGTAGAAGATATAAAAGAATTTGATTCTTTGGAGGAGTTAAGATTTTTTGACGAAAAATATGTTACTAATTCTGACTCTAAAATTTTCCAAAATATTTGCTCTGTTCTAAAATGTAATGAAGAAGAAATAAAGGATATTAAACCTATAAAAATGGGAATGACAAATACTTCTTTTAAATTCAGTTGTAAGGGAAAGTCCTATGTATATAGACATCCAGGCCCCGGAACTGAATTAATCATAAATAGAAAAAGTGAGTTTGACTCAATGAAAATTGCAAAAGAATTGGGTTTAGATGATACTTATATTTATATGGATAAGGATAGTGGTTGGAAAATTTCAAAATTTATCGAAGATGTAAAAATTCTCGATTATGCTGATAAAAAGAATGTAAAAAGAGCTATCTCTATGCTTAAAAAACTTCATACAAGTGGCAAAAAAACAGATTTTAAATTCAATATTTTTGAGGAAATTGAAAATTTTAAAATTAAAATAAAAAATTCACATCGTGATGATTTTGAAGATATGAATTTAATGAACGATAAAGTTTATAGATTAAAAACATTTTTAGAAAAAGATGATATAAAAGAGTGCATTTGCCATTGTGACAGTTATGATTTGAATTTTTTATTGGATAACAGAGATGAAATGTATTTGATAGACTGGGAATATTCTTCAATGTCAGATCCTGCAGGAGATATTGGTTGTTTTATAACTTGCTCAACATACTCTTTTGATGAAGCAGTTGATATAATAAAAGAATATTTTGATGGAAATCCTACGGATGAAGAATTAAGACATTATATTGCTTATGTTGCAGTAAGTTCGTTTTATTGGTTTTTATGGGCAATTAATCAAGAAATTCAAGGGAAGAGCATTGGGGAATATTTATATATTTGGTATAATCATACTAAAGAATATGCTGATTATGCTTTGAAATTATATGAACGAGGAGATAGTGATGAATAATCTGTCTATTGAAAAAATTATTTATGAAGAAACAGAAAAAAGATTGGATATAATGTCTAAAGAAGATTATGAATTTCCTAAAAAAATCACGAAAACAGATTGGATTCTTATTTGTGGAATTGTAATAATTTCTATATTTTTAGTTATATTATGTATGATAGGAGTAATTGAATAATGAGTGGGAAATTAAATTATATTCAACAGGAGACGGTAACAGGTGTTGTCCCTATGATGAATTACGAAAGGAAGTATTCTTTCTTAGATTTGTTTTTAACCACAAGTGGTTTTGCAATAGCAACTTGGTGTTATACACAAGGAGCCTATGTTGCACAATTTTTAGGATTTAAACAGATGATTATAAATATTTTTTGTTTCAATCTAATATTTGTAATGATAGAATGTTTGCCTGTGCTATTTGCCGTGCGTTATGGAATAGATTTGTGGATATGGTTGAGAAGTGTTTTGGGAGAAAAAGGAGTTGCAATTTTATCAACAGTTATAAGTTTTGCAAACTTCGGTTGGTATGCAGTTGCAGCAAATCTCTTTGCTTCATCTATGATTAATCTTGCATTAAGTTTTGGAGTTGAATTAAATCCTATAATTTTCAAACCGTTACTTGGAACAGTATGTGTTGTGCTTGGAACTTTAATTGCACTTGGAGGACCTGAGGTTATTAAGTGGACAAACAGATTTTTAGTTATGGCTTTGCTTGTGGTTGGAGTTATAATAGTTGCAATTTGTCTTTTTGCAGTTCCAATTTCTGATATTCTAAAAGTTAAACCTATCTTAGCTGAAGGAACTACAAAATTACAAAACTTTATGTTATCTGGAGAAGGAAATATTGCTTTTGCATTTTCTTGGTCAACACAGGCTCTAGTACTTCCTAGACTTGCAAAATCTGAAAAAAGTGGATATTGGGCAACAAGTTTATCCTATGGAGCTGTAGCACCATTTTTCGTAGCGACAGGAGGTGTTATGGCATTGGCAATGTTTGTAAGAACTGGTGTATATGAAAGTGATCCTACAAAAATGTTATCAACATTGGCAACTCCGGGATTTGCATTATTGAGTTTGCTTTTAGTTGCCTTTGCAAATATTGGAACACAGGGAACTGGTTCCTATGTTAATTGTATGATAATAAAGAGCGGTATGCCTAAATTAAGCTACAAAAAATTAGTAATTATAGCTATGATTTATGTTAGTGGATTGACTATTTGGGGTGGAGTCGAAGAATATTTTGGTTCATTTATTTCATTAGCGGCATATATTCAAGGTCCAATAATAGGGATGATTGTTGTAGATTATTTAATAGTTAGAAAAAGAATGCTATCTTTAAAATCTGCGTTTTTTATTAGAGGACATGATTCCTATAAATTTACAAATGGTTTTAACTTAGTAGGTCTTGGAATTGTAATAATAACTTTTGCATTAGCAATGTTATTTGTATATAATCCAATGACGGGAGCGATTAAAAGCAATCTGTTCTTAATTACAACAGGTAGTGGGTTTACTGCAATTTTTGGAGGACTTTTATATTGGATTGCAAGTTTAACTCCTTTAAAATCATATATGTTAAAAGATAGAAATGATTTGGAAATAGTTTAGAATATTTTAAAGACAACTTTCTGATAAGTTGTCTTTTTGCTTGATTTTTGGGTATTCAATAGTTGTTATTATTGAAAAAATGTATTGTTTATGTTATCATAAATTGTTAGTAGGTGGTAAATTTTGAATGAAAAAATAATTGATATAAAAGATTTAAGATATGAATATACCGGTGAGGATGATAAAAAGAGTATTGCTTTGGATGGAGTTAGTTTTTCTGTGAATAAGGGGGAATTAATTTCTATTTTGGGACATAACGGAAGTGGAAAATCTACTTTAGCAAAACTTTTAAATGCTCAGATTACTCCAACAGATGGAGAAATTGAAATTTTTGGGATTAATACAAAAGATGAAAATAGAATTTGGGATATTAGACAAAAATGTGCCATGGTTTTTCAAAATCCTGATAATCAACTTGTTGCAACAGTTGTAGAGGAAGATGTAGCTTTTGGACCTGAAAATTTAGGAGTGCCTTCAGCTGAAATAAGAGAAAGAGTTGATGAAGCTTTAGAAATTGTTGAGATGCAGGAGTATAAGAAGCATTCTCCACATATGCTTTCTGGTGGACAAAAACAGAGAGTTGCTATAGCAGGAATTTTAGCTATGAAACCGGATGTAATAATTTTCGATGAATCTACAGCAATGCTTGATCCTATTGGAAGAAAAGATATTATTGATACTATTTTAAAATTAAATAAAGAAGAGAATAAGACTATTTTATATATAACTCATTATATGGAAGAGGCTGTTCTTGCTGATAGAGTTATCGTTTTAAATGAAGGAAAGATTGAGTTTGATGACAGTCCTAAAAAAGTTTTTTCAAATGTCGAAACTTTACGAGAATTGGGACTTTCTGTTCCGCAGGTTACAGAACTTGCATATATTTTAAAGAATGACGGGGTAGAAATTCCTTCTGATATTTTAACAAATGATGAAATGATAGAATTTTTGGAGAGAAAATTGAAATAATGGATATAAATTTTAAAAATGTAAGTTTTGTCTATGGAGAAAAAACTCCTTTTGAAAAACTTGCTTTGGATAATATAGATTTAACTATAAAAAAGGGAGAATTTGTTGGTATTATAGGGCATACAGGAAGTGGAAAATCAACATTAATTCAACATTTTAATGGAATTCTAAAGCCCACAAGTGGTGATGTTTTTATTGGGGATATGAACACTAAAGATAAGGAACTTGCTAAGAGTGGCTTAAGATATAAAATTGGATTAGTTTTTCAATATCCTGAATATCAACTTTTTGAAGAGACAATTGAAAAAGATATTGCTTTTGGACCTAAGAACATGGGACTTAGTGAAGAAGAAGTTACAGAGAGAGTAAAAGAAGCAATGGAGATTGTAGGACTTGATTATGAAGCTAAAAAGGATAAATCTCCTTTTGAAATTTCTGGAGGTCAAAAAAGAAGGGTTGCGATAGCAGGAATTTTGGCTATGAAACCTGATATTTTGATTTTAGATGAACCTACGGCAGGACTTGACCCTAAGGGAAGAGATGAATTGTTTTTTCAAATTAAAAGGCTTTATGAAAAGAATAATATTACAATAGTTTTGATTTCTCACAGCATGGAGGATGTTGCAAAACTAGTAAATAGAATTATTATAATGAAAAATGGACATATCCACTTAGACAAAAGTACAAAAGAAGCTTTTAGCGATGTAGACGATTTAAAAAGAGTTGGACTTAATGTTCCACAAATTACGGAACTTATGGATATTCTAAGAAAAAAAGGACATCATTTTAGCAAAAATATTCTAACAGTTGATGAGGCTTTTAACGAAATTAAAAGAGAATTGAGGAAAAATTAATGGTAAAAAATATATCGATAGGTAGATTTTTTCCGGGAGATAGTATTATTCACAGACTAGATCCTAGACTTAAACTATATTTTATTTTTATGTTTATACTTTCCATATTTTTTATAAAGAGTTTTCTTGTTTTTATACCACTTGCAATTTTTTTGTTTTCAATTATAAAAATTGCAAAATTACCGATTTTAATGGTTTTAAAGGGATTAAAAGGAATTTTTTATATTGTTTTATTTACGGTGATTTTGAATTTAATTTTAACACCAGGAGAGGTCTTATTTAGAATATGGATTATAAATATAACTAAAGAAGGTATTAAACTAAGTGCATTTATGAGTGTTAGAATAACTCTTTTAGTTATAGGTACAAGTCTTTTAACTCTTACTACAAGTCCTATTGTGCTTACCGATGCTTTGGAATATGTTATGAAACCTTTTGAAAAAATCAAGTTTCCTGCTCATTCTGTAGCTATGATGATGACAATCGCCTTAAGATTTATACCAACAATTTTAGATGAAATGGATAAAATTACTAAGGCTCAAACTGCAAGAGGTGCAGATTTTGAAACTGGAAGTATTATATCAAGAGCAAAAAGTTTGATTCCTTTACTTGTTCCACTTTTTGTAAATGCTCTAAAACGTGCAGATGAATTAGCTGTTGCAATGGAAGCTAGATGTTATAGAGGTGGAGAAGGAAGAACTAGAATGAATGTTCTAAAATATTCAAGAACGGATTATATAGTTATGGCTTTTATAACAGTATTTTTTGGACTTGTAATAGCATCAAGATATTTCTTGAATATTTGGATTTTTAATTAAAAATAAAGGAAAGAAAAATGAGTTTTGATGGAATTTTTACAAAAGCGGTTGTTGATGAAATATATCCGCTTTTATTAAATGGAAAAATAAATAAGATAAATCAACCTGATAAAAATGAAATAAATTTACAGATTTACAACAAGGAGAATTATAAATTATTACTTTCTTGTGCAAATAATCTTTCAAGAATTCATTTGAGTGAAAAAAGCAAAAAAAATCCGATAACCGCATATAATTTTTGTATGTTGTTAAGGAAACATTTAGTTGGAGGTACTATTAAAAATATATATCAACATAAAATGGATAGGGTTGTTTGCTTTGAAATTGAAAATTTGAATGAATTAAAAGAACTTAGTAAAAAACTTTTAATCATTGAAATTATGGGGAAACATTCAAATATAATTCTTGTCGATAAAGAGAGCAATAAAATTATTGATGCAATTAAGCATATAGATTCCAGACAAAGTAGTATAAGAGAAGTTTTTCCAAATAAGGATTACTTTTTTGTCAAAGACGAAAAAGAAAATATTTTAGATAAAAATTATAAACTACCTTCTGAAATTTTAAAAAATTCAGAACCAATTTCAATGAAAAAGTTCTTTTATACAAATTATTTGGGCTTTTCTCCGATTATTTCCTATGAATTATTAAATAATTCAAATGTTGATTCGGCTGTTAATTCTACTAATCTAAATGATGAAGATATTAAAAGGATTGACGAAAATTTTGTTAAAATAGTTGAAAATATTAAAGATAAAAACTATTATCCAATTTTTATTAAAGATGAAATGAATAACAATAAAGATTTTTATTGTTTTGACTTAAATTTGTATGAAAAAAAAGAAAGTGTCGATAGCTTATCAAAATTAGTCGAAAGTTTTTATCATAACAACTCTCTAAGAGATAGGATAAATCAAAAGGCATCAGGATTTAAAAAGATTTTAACTACAAAGTTAAATAGACTTACAAATAAGTATTTAGCGATGAATGATGAACTTTTGAATAATCAAAGTAAAGAGGATTTAAAAATTTTTGCTGATTTACTTTCCATAAATATTTATAAGATAGAAAAAGGAATGAAAAAAATATCTGTAGAAAATATTTATGATAATATGAAAGAGATTGAAATTTCACTTGATGAAAGGAAATCTCCAAGAGAAAATATTGAAGCATATTACAAAAAATATAAAAAATTAAAAACTGCCGATGAAATAATAAAGGCTGAATTGCCGAAAATTGAAGAAGAAATAAAGTATATAAAACAAATTTTAGAAACTATTGAAATTATAACAGAATTAAACGAGCTTTCTGAAATTGAAGAGGAACTTATTTCTTTGGGTTATATTAGGAAAAGTAAGAAAAATAAACAAAAACTTGAAAAGTCAAAGCCCTATGTCTTTGAAACCGAGTCAGGAGCATTGATTTATGTTGGAAAGAATAATTTACAAAATGAAAATTTAACATTAAAATTTGCAAATAAAAATGATATATTTTTTCATGCACAAGATGTTCCGGGAAGCCATGTAATCTTAAGAGGTACAAACTTAACAGAAGATGACTATAAAATTGCAGGATTTTTAGCAGGATATTATAGTTATTTTAAAAATGAAGGATATGCAAATGTAGATTACACAGAAAAAAAACATATTAGAAAAGCAAAGGGAACAGGACTTGGAATGGTCTATTATGATAATTACAAAACACTATTTATAGACTTTAAAGATAAATTGTATGATAAATATAAAAAATAGAATGGTAAAAAACCATTCTATTTTTTGTTTTTCTATTTTTTTAAAACTATTAACCAACCTTCTTTGTCAAGTTTATCAAAAGATAAAATTTCATGATTATGTTCTTGACAATATAAAGGTAAAGTTCCAACAGCTTCCGGACATGTAAATTCCAATTCAATAATTTGCCCAACCTGAGCATCACCTAAAGCTTTTTTAAGCTCTATAAGTGGAAGAGGTCAATCAAGTCCATGTGTATTTACTTTTATTACGTCCATCTTAACTCCTTTGTTTTGTAACTAAAAATATTCTTGCACTTATCCATATTCCTATCATTAAAAATACAAATGCAAACCAACCTTTCATAGATAATTGAGCAGTGAAAACAAATCCATTTGAAATGATACAACCTTGTCCCCAAATAGCTCCAAGTGCCATTAATGCACTACCTATAATTGTATATATTATTGTTTTTTTATTCGGCATAATGATTGAAAATTCTTTACTAATAAAAGATGTAAAGAAAGAACCGAGTATAATTCCTAAAACAAACATACTTCCCCAGCCAAGACCTTGGCCATCGACACCTCATCCTATGCCTGCAGTTTCAATTGGACAAATTTTATCTGCCCAAGTTAAAATTGGAGTTGAAATCCCAAAACTACCAACACGTCCTGTTAGGCTACTAAAATAGAAAGCTAATCCCATTAAAAGTCCTATTAGAACAACAGTAAGTTCTTTTGACCACATTTTTTCACAAAATACATGGCGAAGACCTGTATATCTACTAGGTAACTTAAATTTTAATTTATGTGATTTATAATGTCTGAACATTAGGAAGTATAATACTAAAACTATAATTGCACATAATATAATTGGTGAAAAAGGTAATTTATCTAAAAATTCATCCGGCAAAGTCAAAGTTCCATTTTCAAGAGAAGTGGAAAGTGGCTTTAAAGGTCCTTTTACAGCAATATATGATGTTATTGTGAAAGTTACAAGAGAAATTAATCCTATAATTCTTCCATCACCGCTTTTTATAAGAGTACTTGTTAAACAACCATTACACATAATTGCACCAAAGCCGAATATAAAGCTACCAAGTGCGATTCCAATTACTGGAAAATCTACAAAATATGTCATAGGAACAAGATCAAAATAACGTAGTATATGATAAATCAAAGCATTTGTAAAAATAATAGCTAAGAGTAAAACCAGGTTATAATATCTTTTTTCAAGATATATATCACGAATAGTTCCTGTTGGACAAAATCTTGATCTCTTTAATAAAAAGCCAAAAAGAAAACCAAAAAGTAATCCTGTATAAATCATATTATCCTCCTTTTTAAATTATCGTCAAGTACAATTTTAACAAAAAAATGCTAAAAGGTCAATTAAATTTACTTATAGATTTAATAGTTTACCAAAACAAAGTTTGAGTACATTTTACGACATTTTTACTAAAAAATATATTAAAATATCATAAGAAGCTCTAATAATAAAATACTTAATACTTTATTCTTAATTGAATATATATTAATAAAGTTTTTAATTTTATTTCGTATTTTAACAAGGTAAATAGAGGATAAATCAAAAAATGAGCATAATGCCCATTTAATTTTTAAAATTATATTAAAATATTATTTCATTACATCTTTAAGTACTTTTCCAGCTTTTACTTCAACTATAGTTTTACTTTTATCTGTTGGCTGTAGAATTTTAACTGTTATATCGTCATTAATATTTTTAGAAATTGTCAAAGCTGTTCCGGTAACTTCTCTTTCTCATAAATCTCGAATATTATTATTAGCTCTGCCAGCATTTTTAGAATTAATCATTCCTGATACATCTGAAGCAGCTTGTTCAACTAATTCAATATTAACTGTATTATTCTTTTCATCTAATGTAGCCTTAGCAAAATGTTTATTAGAATTATTGAATTCTTTTAATTCTTTATTTTCTTTTTCCAGAGAATCATTTTTTTCTTGTAACTCATTGTTTTTCTTTTTTAAAGAGTCTTTTTGTTCTTGTAACTCTTTGATAGTTTTATTCTCTTCGTTATTATTTTTACCAGAACAACTAACTAACATAATACTTATTAATAGCATAATAACAATTTTTTTCATAATAAAATCTCCTTATTATTGCTTTTTAGTTAGGTATATCTATAGTAAACTTAATATCTTCTCCTAATTTATTAAAATTTTTATCAGTAGGAGCCGATATTCTGATTTCAACTGATTTTATATCTTCAGCTTTTAAGTTTTTTAGTAGATATACATTTGTTCCATTTTTCTTAACTGCTCCCAAAAATTCTCCATCTATATATGTAGAAGCAATCATATCTGGTTCAACTTGCTCTTTTGTATTTGAAATTAATTTAGCTTGTGATATATAAAAAGACACATCTTTATCAGAAGTGTTTTCAACCTCAATATCGAACACTATTATTGCGAACTCTTTTCCTTTTTCAACTTCGAACATTTGAGCTGTATCATCAGTAGTGGCAGTTAGCTTTGAAACTTGAACCTTTGTAAAGTTATACTTTATAGAACCAGATTCACCAGTTTTATTTAATTCCTTATTTGTAAATATAACTGTTTTCTTTAATCCATTTTGTTCTGTAGTTTCTCCTTCTTTTTTTTCTTCCTTTTTGTTTTCCTTTTTATCTTCCTTATTTTCTTCTTTTTTTGCTTCACTTATATTAGTTTCTGTAGTGTTCTTTTCTTCTTTTTTTGAGGAACAACTAACTAACATAATACTCAACAATAACATAGTAACAATTTTTTTCATAATAAAATCTCCTTTAATAAATAAAAGTTATCCTTTTCTATATTATAAACTTAAATATAAATAAAGGCAACTATTATTAATAACATTTAGTGTAAGTATAATAGATTACATAATTTTTTAAAAATGGTATAATATAATTATTAAATTATAATTATGATGGAGGATTTTAATAATGAAGGAAAAAATTCAATTAATAAATTATTATGGAAGGAATAATTATGAATTCAAATTTAATGAGATAACTAAAATTAATGCCTTTAGATCTTTTAATGAATTCGACTTAAATATAATAGATTTAAGACATGCGGGATTGTTTATTTTAGATGATTATAATTCGGATAAATTGATTTCGGATATTAGCTCAATGTATGAAAATATAAACACAGCTATTACTAATTTAAAAGAATCAAAATTAATGATTATTTTACCAAATAATTTTAAAATTTTTTCTAAAAGTGGTTACGAAAATAAAGAATTAAAATACCGATTAAAATTTTTTAATGATGTTATTTATAATATTATTAATTCATACTTAAATATAAAATATGAATGTTCTATTACTGAAATAGATAAACAGATAGAAATTCATTCTGACTTTTATATGGATATGAGTAAAGGCGCAGAAACTATAGTATTAAAATCAAAAGGAAATAATCCTGTTATGATTAAGAAGGATAATATTTATATTACAACTCTGGATGTAAGTTTTAATGAAAATTTGGAAATATTATTAAGAAAAATAGGATTGATAGAAAAAGAAAATCTTGATGAGCCTGATTGGATTAAGGATTTTAAATTTTTTGATGATGATAAACAAAAAGAAAAAATTCTAAATAGTGAGTCATTAATAAAAAAAGAAGAAGAGAAAATTAAAAATGCTAGAGAAATATTGCAGATTAATAGTAGATATAAATCTATTTTATATACTCAAGGAGAAAAACTAGTTGATGTAGTAAAGGATATTATATCAGAGATGCTAGATATTGATTTATCAGGCTTTATTGATAAAAAGAAAGAAGATATAAGATTTGAATATAATAATGATGTTTTTATTGGGGAAATAAAGGGAATTGCTGATAATGTAAAAAGTAAGAATTTATCACAATTAGATAACCATTTTACAGCATTTGTTGATGAAAATCCGAATATAGATGAAGAAAAAATATTCAAATTACTTATAATTAATTCTCAACGAGAACTACCTTTAGATAAAAGAGATTCAATAGACAATAAACAGATAGCACAAGCTGAGAAAAAATATAAGTCATTAATAATTGAAACAAAAACTTTATTAAAACTATTTGAAGATTACAAAAATCAAAAAATAAATAGAGAAGAAATTATAGAAAAATTAAAGACATATGGAATTTTAAAATTATAAAATTTTTAGATATGCTTTTTTTAGAATATGGTATAACAGAAAAGAAGATAGAGGTGAAGAATCTGTCGTTCACGGGTTGAAAGATTGCAGATTTATGAAATGTCAATCCTACCTATTTTAAAATTAAAAATGCTTAACAAAAAAGACACTTTAACGAGTGTCTTTTTTGATGTCAAGAACTAATTTTACTTAATTTATGAAAATAATTAATTTAGTTTTTTAAATTTTTTACTAAGTGCGTAGGAGTTTTGAATAAATTATAAAGGAGCTTAATTGCTCCCTATTTTTTTATATTTATTCATAAATTTTGAATATTTATTCAATAAAAAATATGACAATGGTTTTATATTTGTTTGCCAATTGTTTGCCTATTTTTAACAAAATATATAAAGTTATATAATGTTATATAATAACCAAATAAAAAAGTTCTTGAAAATAAGCCATTTTATAAACTTATATAACAAGAACTAAAGGTTGGTGGAGATGGTGGGTGTCGAACCCACGTCCGAAAAAGCATTCATATCACTTTCTCCGAATACAGTCAATTTTAAATTTCCCAATAACCTATAAACTAACAAAATCAGTTAGAGGTATCTTATAAATACAATTACAAATCTAAGAACTTTTGTAAAGGTTGCCCACGAATTTAATGATAGAGTTTAGACTTTTGTGGGAAAAGAATAGACTCCAAATAGCTGACTAGGCAGCTAATGCAAAATTATTATTTTCTGCGTTTATATTTAATTTACCACTTTTTATGTTGATTGGATACAACAATTCGCTTATGATACTGCAACTTCCCCGTCGAAGCCAGTTCATCCCCATATTACTAGGTATAGTATACCCATATTTTTATATCATGTCAAATTAAAAAAAGAAATATCAATTAGATTTTTTATAAATTCTTGAAATTGATATAAAAATTGTAGCTATTGAAACAATAGCAAGGAAAAATAAAATCATAGTTATTCCATCGTCAAATAATCTTTTATAAAATCTATAAAAGTTATAAATTCTTAGTATGAAAAATAAAATTATTCCTATATTTATTGTTAAAAGATATTTTGTCTTTTTTGTTATTAATAATAAAACAAATATAAATATAAAAATTAGAGAAATACTTAATGGAATATTTTTAAATATTGTTAAACCATGCATATATGGTTCATCAGAAGGATAAGATCCAGCTGATAATTCTAAAAGCAAAAGGTATAATAAAAATATTAAAAAACTAAATATTGAGTAAATTTTTTCTTTTAGTAATTTCATAATATCCTCCTTTTTATATAAATATTAGCAATTTACAACTTTATTATAAGATTATAAAGTTTTTTTGTAAAGTATTTTTTAAAAAAATAGTCTAAAAGAAAAATTATTAAATTTTAGTAATAAAGTATTGAAAAATATTTTTACTCGATTTATAATTTATTAATATAAAAATAATATAAATTTTTAAGGAGAAAAAGATGTTAAAATCAATGACCGGTTATGGTAGAAGTGAGTTCGTTGATGAAAATTATGATTTATCTTTTGAGATGAAAGCTGTAAATCATAAATTTTTAGATATTCAAGTTAAATTACCATATTTTTTAAATTTTTGTGAAGAAGATATAAAAAAAGTTGTGAGAAAAAAATTGTCAAGAGGACGGGTTGATATTTTTATAAGAGGGAAACAAAAGTTTTCTGAAAGTAACTCCGCTTTGGATGTTAATTATGATTTAGCTTCTGCTTATTTTGAGGCTTATAAAAACATTTCAAAAAATCTGGGAATAGAAAGTTCTGTAAGTATCGGGCATATTGTTAGAAATGAAAATGTAGTTGATGTTAAGACTTCTGAGATTGATGAAGAATACTTAAAAAAGAATGTTTTGGAAGCTATTGAAAAGGCAGTTGATGAAC
Source organism: uncultured Parvimonas sp. (assembly GCF_963524015.1). Classification (NCBI taxonomy): domain Bacteria; kingdom Bacillati; phylum Bacillota; class Tissierellia; order Tissierellales; family Peptoniphilaceae; genus Parvimonas; species uncultured Parvimonas sp. Next base: position 33,629 of record NZ_CAURDT010000010.1, read on the forward strand.
TTGTTTCAATGAGAATTGTTGAGGGAGAAAATCTGAATAAGGATTTGTTGGACAATCTTTTAGCTTTTGAAAATAATTTAGAAAATATCAAAGAAAGAAAAGAAGATGTTTTAAATAATCAAATTGAGAGATTAAAATTAAAACTGAATGAATTTTCTGATGAATTATCTGAAAGTGAAATAAACAGATTAAATCTTGAAGTAATTTTTTATACTGATAAACTTGATATAAGCGAAGAAATTACAAGACTTCATTCACATATTCAAAATTTTAAGAAGTTTTTAAATCTAGAAAATCAAGTCGGTAAAAAAATTGAATTTTTATTACAAGAGATGAACAGAGAAATCAATACAATAGCAAGTAAATCAAATAATTATGCGATTTCAACTTATGTTATTGAAATGAAGGTTATTATAGAGAAACTTAGAGAACAAATTCAAAATGTTGAGTAGTTTTGGAGGTAATATGAAAAAGGGATTTTTGATGGTTGTTTCAGGTCCGTCAGGAGTTGGGAAAGGTACTATTTGTGATATTTTATTAAGAGATAATAAAGATATTAAGTATTCAATTTCTGCAACGAGTAGAAATAAAAGACCTAATGAAGAACACGGGAAAAATTATTTTTTCGTTTCAAATGATGAGTTTGAAAAGATGATAGCAGATGAAAAACTTTTAGAGTATGCAAGAGTTCATGGAAATTATTATGGAACTCCTAAGGATTTTGTTTTAAATTCTATTGATAATGGAGATGTCGTAATTTTAGAGATTGATGTTCAAGGAGCACTACAAGTTAAGAAAAATTATCCTGATGCAGTTTTAGTTTTTGTTTTGCCACCAGATTTTGAAGAATTAAAGAGAAGACTTGTAGAACGTGGAACGGAAGATGAAGAAACTATAAATTTAAGAATGAATAATGCAAAAAAAGAAGTTGAATTTTTAAATGAATATAATTATTCCATAGTGAATGATTTTATAGATGAAAGTGTAGATAAAATGAAGGCTATTATTGAAGCCGAAAGATTAAAGATTAAGAAATAGGAGGAATGAAAGATGATAAATCCATCATTTAAAGAATTAGAAAAAATTGATAAGAGTAGATATGCTCTAGTTGTAATGACAAGTAAAAGAGCTAGAAGAATTGTAAACGGATCTAAAAATTTAATGGAAACAGATGCACAAAAACCAATTACTCAAGCACTTCAAGAAATAGTAGCTCAAAAGGTAACTAAAAAAGAAAAGGAAGATTAAGATGAAAAAAAATATTTTAGTTGGAGTAACTTCTGGAATTGCAATTTACAAGTCTTTAGACTTAGTAAGTATGTTAGTTAAGGCAGGATATGAAGTTAATGTTGTTATGACTGAAAACGCAACTAAACTTATAAATCCTTTGATTTTTGAAATAATAAGTCAAAATAAGGTTCATAGTGATGTTTTTGAAAGAGATATGGATAGTGAGGTTAAGCATATAAAACTTGCAAAAAATGCAGATTGTTTTGTTATTGCTCCACTTACTGCAAATACTATGGCTAAAATTGTTCACGGAATTGCAGATAATTTGATTACAAATATTGTACTAGCACATACTAAAAAGATGATTTTAGTTCCAACTATGAATGTTAATATGTATGAAAATCCTGTAACTCAAAAAAATATTGAAGCTTTAAAAGAAAGACATATAGTTGTAAGTCCTGACTATGGTCGCCTTGCTTGTGGAGATTATGGAAAAGGAAAATTTCCTACTACTGAAAGAATTTTTGAAGAAATTGAGAGCTATTTTGTAAAAAAAGATTTACTAGGAAAAAAGGTATTAATAGGAAATGGTGCTACAGTTGAAGACATTGATCCGGTTAGATATATTTCAAATTACAGTAGTGGAAAAATGGGAAATGAATTGGCACTATGTGCTAAAAGACGTGGAGCTGATGTAAAAGTAGTTTGTGGAAAAGTTAATAGTGATTACAGAAAATTGGGAATTGAATATATTGATGTAAAAACTAATGAAGATATGTATAACTCAATAAAAGAAAATTTTGACGAAGCTGATATTTTAATTATGCCTGCTGCACCTGTTGATTTTAAGGTTAAAAACAAAAAAGATTTTAAAATCAAAAAGACTGAAAATTTTGAAAATATTGAAATTGAAAATAATATTGATATTTTAAAAAGTATTTCAGAGCACAAAAAATCACAATTTGTTGTAGGCTTTGCAGCTGAAACAAATTCAGTTAAAGATTATGCAATTTCAAAGATGAGTAATAAAAATTTGGATATGATAGTTGCAAATGATGTTTCACTAAAAGATAGTGGCTTTGGCTCTGATTTTAATAAGGTTACTATCATTACGAAAGAAAGTGAGATTGAAACAGAAATTTTAACTAAGAGAGAAATTGCAGATAAAATTTTAGATGCTATTTTGGAGAAAATATGTTAGCAGAAGTTGTTGTTAAGTCTTTTTTACTATCAAGGGCTGAAAATATTTTTACTTATAAAATCCCTAAAAATATAGAAGAAGAAATTTCAGTAGGTAAGAGGGTAATTGTTCCTTTTGGTAAAGGAAATAAGGGAACGGTTGGACTTGTTATAAATATTTTAGATGAAAAAGATGTTGAAACAGATATAAAGTTCAAAGAAATTAATATGGTTATAGATGAAAAGGAAATTGTAAGTAAAACACAGATTAAACTTGCAAAGTTTATGAGTGAAAAATACATTACAAATCTTTCTTATTGTCTAAATTGTGTTTTGCCTCCCGGAGATTGGAGTAAAATTGAAGAATTTTTTGTTTTAAATAAAGAAAAATACAATGAATTTTCAACTGTTGAAACTGAATTTTTTTCAAAGAGAAAAAATATTTTAGAAATTCGAGAATTTTATAATGATGATAAAAAGGTAAATTATCTAATTGAAAACGAAATTTTAGTAAAAAAGTATAAATATAACAACTCAGAAAATAAATTTTTAGAAAAATTTGTTAAACTAAATGAAGATTTTGATTTTTCAAAAATTCGTAAAAATGCAGTAAAACAATTAGAACTTTTAAATTTTTTAAAGGGAAAAGACTTTGTAAGTGTTAAAGAATTAAGAGAAAATAACTTTACAAAAACTGTAATAGATTCTTTAATTTCAATGGAAGCACTTTTTTTAACTGAAAATAAAATTTATAAAAATTCTGTTGAAGGAATAAAGAATTATGAAAAATTAAAGCTAAATAAAGAACAACAGGAAGTTTTAGATAGTATTTTAAATTCTAAAAATGATAAATTTTTAATTCACGGAATAACAGGAAGTGGAAAGACTGAAATATATTTGCAACTTGTTGAAAAGATGTTAGAACAGGGAAAAAGCAGTATAATTTTAGTGCCTGAAATAAGTCTTACACCACAGACCATAGAGAGATTTTCAGGACGTTTTGGAAATGATATTGCAATTATTCATTCCAGACTTACAATGATTGAAAAATTAAATCAATGGAAACAAATTCAAGACAAGGATATAAAAATTGTGGTTGGAGCTAGATCTGCAATTTTTTCTCCTATAAAAAACTTGGGACTTGTAATAATTGATGAAGAGCATGAATCTAGTTATATTAGTGACCAAAATCCAAAATATTATACTCATGAAGTGGCAGAATATTTAGTCGGATTGTCAGGAGCAAAACTTGTTTTAGGTTCTGCAACTCCGTCTGTAAATATCTATGCAAGAACAGATAGTAAAGATATTAAACTTTTAGAATTAAAAAACAGAGCTACAAAAAATTCTTTACCTGAAGTTGAAATTGTAGATATGAGAGAAGAATTATTGCTTGGAAATAAGAGTATTTTAAGCAACAGTCTATATGAAGAAATTCAAAAAACTTTGGATAGAAAAGAACAGGTAATTTTATTTTTAAATAAACGTGGAAGAAGTTCTTTTGTTTTTTGTAGAAGTTGTGGTTATGTTCAAAAATGCGATTATTGTGATATTTCTATGACTTATCATAAAGATAATAGAAAAGATATTTGCATTTGTCATATGTGCGGAAGAACTAAACCAAAACCAAAAATATGTCCAAATTGTTTTAAACAATCCATAAAAGAATTCGGTTTTGGAACTGAAGCATTGGAAGAATATATTAAAAATGCTTTTAAAGATGCTAAAGTTTGTAGAATAGATGCAGATACTTCAAAAGAAAAAGGAGTTTATGAAGAAGTTTATCGAAAGATGAAGAATAAGGAAATTGATATTTTAATCGGTACTCAGATGATTTCAAAAGGACTCGACTTTCCAAATGTAACTTTGGTAGGAGTTGTACTTGCTGATATAAGTTTGAATATTCCATCTTTCAGATCTGCTGAAAAAACTTTTCAGCTTTTGACACAGGTTGCAGGTCGTTCCGGTCGTGGAGAAAAAGAGGGAAAAGTAATAATTCAAACATATAAACCAAGTCATTACAGCATTGTTAATTCTTCAGACCATAATTATGAAGAGTTTTTTAAAGAGGAAATTAATTTTAGAAGAAGTTTTCTCTATCCCCCAAAGGCTCATATCGTGAATTTTCAATTTAGGAGTAAAAGTGTTGAAAATTGTATGGAAGAATTAAAAAAAATAAGAGATTTAATTTTTGATAAATTTAAAAAAGAAATAAATTTAAAAAATATAATTATTCTAGGACCTAATCCAGATGCGATAAAATGGGTAAATATGGTATATAGATATAATTTGACTATAAAAGTTCTAGAAGACTATGAGGTCTTTAGACAATTTTTAACAGAATTAATTTTTAATAAAAAGTATTCATTTAATACTGAAAAAAATGGAAAATTAATTTTGACGATAGATTAAGGAGGAAAAATGGCATTAAGAAATGTTAGAATTGACGACGATCCTGTTCTTAGAAAAAAGGCAAGGAAAGTTGAAGTTATTGATGATAAAATAAAAAATCTGCTTGAAGACATGGCAGAAACAATGTATAATTCAGACGGAGTTGGACTTGCATGTCCACAAATAGGAATTTTAAAAAGACTTGTAACAATAGATGTCGGAGATGAACATGGATTACTTAAAATGGTAAATCCTGAAATTTTAGAAAGTTCCGGAGAACAAGTTGGACCTGAAGGCTGTCTTTCAATTCCTGATGTGAGAGGTTTTGTAAAAAGACCTGAAAAAGTAAAATTCAAATTTACAGATATTGATGGAAATGAACAAATTATTGATGCAACAGGATTATTAGCCGTTTGTATTTGTCACGAAATAGATCACTTAAATGGAATTTTATTTACAGATTTAGCTTTAGAAGGAGAAGAAGCTGAAATGTATGAAAAATTGTATTATGGTGAGGCAGAATAATGAAAAAAATAATTTTTATGGGAACTCCGGATTTCGCAGTCCCACCTTTAGAAACTTTGAATGAAAATTTTGAAGTTTCTTTAGTTGTTTCTCAAAAAGACAAACTTAGAAATAGAAAAAAATTATTACCAACTCCCGTAAAGCAAAGAGCATTGGAGCTTGGACTTGAAGTTGAAACTCCTGATAGTGTAAAGAGTGATGAATTTTTTGAAGTCGTAAAAGAAATAAATCCTGATTTTATTGTCGTGGTAGCATTTGGACAGATGATTGATAAAAGATTAATCGACTTTATGCAAGGAAAAATTTTAAATATTCACGCTTCAATTTTACCTGAATTAAGAGGCTCTGCACCGATAAATTGGGCTATTGTAAACGGTCTAAAAAAAACGGGTGTAAGTATTATGTCAATAGATGTGGGTCTTGATACGGGAGATGTTTTAGATATTGAAGAAACAGAAATTTTAGAATCAGACAATGCTGAAACTCTTTATGAAAGACTTTCAGAAATGGGTTCGAGTTTGATTGTTAAAACTATCAATGACTTTGAAAATAAATATGAAAATAGAGTTAAACAGGGAGATATTTTTTCCTATGCTCCAATGATTAAAAAGGAAATGGGAAAACTTAATTTTAATGATACTTCAAGAAATATTTTCAACAAAGTAAGAGGTTTTTATAATTGGCCAAGTACATTTTGTGAATATATGGGAGAAAACATAAAAATTCATAGAGCTGAAATTTCAAAAGAAAACCCGAATGAAATTGTAGGAACAATTTTTAAAGTTTCAGATGATGGAATTTTTGTTAAAACTTTAGACGGAAGTATAAAACTTTTAGAAATTCAATTTTCAGGGAAAAAGAGAGTTTTAGTTAAAGACTATCTTCGTGGTAATTCTATAAAAGTTGGAGAAATTTTAAAATAATGAGAAAACTTGCAGTTGAAATTCTTTGTGAAATCAAAGATGAAAATTCAAATTCAACAAATTTATTAAATAAAAACACAAAAAATATTTCTGATTTAGATAGTAAATTTTTAAGAGAAATTGTATATGGCACTTTGGAGAATAGAATTTATCTTGATTATATAATTAAGAAACTATGTAAACTAAGAATTAAAAAGTTCAATCCATATATATTAAATATTCTAAGAATTTCTATTTATCAAATTATTTTTATGGATAAAATTCCTGAATTTGCAATAATAAATGAGGCTGTTAATCTTACAAAAGTTTTTAAACTTAAAAAATTTTCTTCTTTTGTTAATGGATCTTTAAGAAATTTTTTAAGAAATAAAGAAGACTTTATGAAGATTGAAGTTGAGAGTGAAGAGGAAGCTATCTCTATAAAATACTCTACAAATACGGATATTGTAAAAATATTACTTGCAGATTATGGCAGGGAAGAAACTATAAAAATTCTTGAAAATTCAATGTCAAAACCTCATTTTGCAATAAGAATTTCATCTTTTGAAAAGACGGAAGAAAAAGTTGTTAAAGACTTGAAAAAAGACGGATATAATCTTAAAAAATCTGAAATTTCAAAACTTACTTATTTTGTAGAAAATCCTACTAATATATTGGAAACTGAAAGTTTTAAAAGTGGAGATTTTACAGTTCAAGATGTTGGAAGTATCTTAACTGGAGAAGTTTTAGCTCCAAAAGAAAATTCAAAAGTTTTAGATATTTGTTCCGCACCGGGTGGAAAAACTTGTCATCTAGCTTTTCAGATGAAAAATAGTGGAGAAATCTTTGCGAACGATATTGTAAAGAGTAAATTAAAAAAGATAGAAGAAAATTGTAAAAGACTTAATATAAAAAATGTAAAATTACTAAATTTTGACGCTTCAATTTACAAAGAGGAATATAAAGAACAATTTGACTATATACTCTGTGATGTAATTTGTTCAGGAATTGGAGTTATGGATAGAAAACCTGAAATAAAACTATTCAGAACTCAAGAAAACATTGATGAAATAATTGAATTACAGAGAAAAATTTTTGATAATGCAGTAAAATATCTAAAAGATAAGGGAGAGATAGTTTACAGCACTTGCTCTGTTTTGAAATGTGAAAACGAAGAAAATATCAAATATTTTTTAGAAAAACATAAAAATTTAAAAATAAAAGAAGTTGAATTTTTTGGTAAATCAGAAAAGTTTATAAAATTATTACCTGAAAAATATAAACATAATGGATTTTTTATAATAAAATTTATTAAAGAGAATTAAGGGATTGAAGAGTAGTCTTCAATCTTTTTTTATAAGAAAATCGACTTGAGCAAAAATTAGTAAAGCGGAAGGAAATGATTCAAGATGATGAACTATTTAAGGATAAAATAAGTCAAAAGAGAAATAGCCTTAAAAATATAGTGGATTAAAAAATATAGTTAGAAAAATAAATATTTAGCTTGATTGAATGACAAATATTGGGGGAAAGTGGTATAATAAAATGAATGAAAAATTGGCAAATTAGAATTTTATGAGGAGTTTATATGGAGTTTAATAGTTTGATTCCTGAATTATCAGTTTTTGATATTGTTCAGACTAAAAATTTTTATGAAGAATTAGGATTTAAAATAGAGTACGAACGACCGGAAGTGAAATTTGTTTTTATGTCTTTTCAAGATAGTCAGTTTATGTTTGAACAAATTCATGATGATGGCTGGAATACAGAGGAACTAATCTATCCCTTAGGAAGAGGAATAAATTTTTCAATATCGGTTGATGATATTGAGAAACTATATGAATTAGTGAAAAGCAAACAATTAGAGATTTACAGAGAACTGATTAGAAGTGTATATAGGGTTAACGGAATTGAAGAAATACAAATGGAGTTCCTGATTCAAGATCCTAATGGATATTTATTGAGGTTTACAAACTGATGACTCTTGATTTGAAGGGTAGGTAAACTCAGACTTGTCGCGCTAAAACAATTAAATAAAATGACAAAAAGAAAGTGCGGATATTCAACTTAAATCGAAATAATATAAAATTACGAGGAGATTATAAGATGAACAATTATATAAAATTAAATGAAGATAGATGGAATAATGTAAAAAATGACTATACTGAGCCATTGACACATGAAGAATTAGAAGAAGTTAGAAATAATCCAATTTCTGTTGCATTAACTGTTGGGAAAAAAGTTCCAAAAGAATGGTTTGAAAAAGCAAACGGAAAAAAGATATTAGGTTTAGCTTGTGGTGGTGGACAGCAGGGACCAGTTTTTGCTATAAAAGGTTATGATGTAACCATAATGGATTTTTCTAAATCACAATTACAAAGAGATGATATGGTTGCTAAAAGAGAAGGCTTAAAAATCAATACAGTTCAAGGCGATATGACAAAACCATTTCCATTTGAAAATGAAACTTTTGATATTATTTTTAATCCAGTTTCAAATGTATATGTAGAAGATTTAGAAAACATATATAAAGAAGCCTCTCGAGTATTGAAAAAGGGTGGATTGTTAATGGTCGGATTTA
>NZ_CAURDT010000011.1:0-14608 GCF_963524015.1 uncultured Parvimonas sp.
CGTAGGTCAGATGCTAAGAAACTCCATTTGTGAAACAAATGGCAAGTTTCGACAGCGAAAGTTCCTAAACGTCGAAGGTACTAGTACATCTCGTACTGGGAGAATAGAAAACAGCCAAACAAAAAAATCATCCCAATGAATGGATGATTTTTTTGTTTTAACAACTAAAGTTGAAGAGTAAAAACTCTCCGACTTTTTTTATAAAAGTCGAAATATAAAACTGATGGAAACAGTTTTTAAATTTTTTTATTCTCAGTTGTCAAATATTTAAGCAGGTTTCTTTTCAAAAAGTGTTTCTTTCGGATCGCCTGTTTTATAAAATAATACAATCAAAAATATTACTGTTATAGAAATGAAAGCAAAACAATAACTTCTGCTAATTCCGAATTCCTTTATTATAAATGTAACTAACGGATCACTTAGTATAAATGCAATTTGTACAATTACATTTTTTATTGATAATATTGTAGATTTGTAGTGTAAATCAGTTTTTGAATTTATATACATTGAAAACAGTAAGTAAAAGTATCCTGTTATAAATCTATATATTGCATAAAAAAACATGGAAACAAAAAAATTTTTCGAAATCCACATCACAAATGTAGAAATCATTAAAAATAAAAAACAGTATTTAAGTTTTACCATGGGATTATATTTTTTTAAATAAATTTGATGAAATTTTGTTCCGAACATACTAATTATATTTGCAATCATATACATAATTCCGATATATTTTGGATTTATTTTGAAAAAGTCCAGATACTCGGGAAAATAAATTGCAACTTGCGGTATGGAAATATATGAAAGTAATAATATTAGAAATATGAAAATTTGTTTTTTAAAAATAAAAAAAGCAGTTTTAAAATTTACATTTTCTATTTGAACTTTTTCTTTTTCAGTATTTATATGTTTCTCAGATATCGATAGATACAAAAATAAATTCAATATTGATAAAACCATCGAAATTAAAAATGGAAGTCGTATATTGATATTGTATATAAAGCCTATTATGAGTCCACCGAGAATGTTTGAAATTCCACTTGATATTGATGAAATTTCAAACACTTCTTCTTCTCTTTCAAGTAAGTTCATTAACAAAACACTATTTGCTCCGGACATTCCGGCATCTCCTACAGCCATAAAAATTGCACATATTAAAAATTGGAAAAAACTCGTACTGAAAAATAATCCGACTAGAGAGAGAGTTATCATAACAGAACCGATGCATACACTTAATTTCGGAGATTTTTTATCTGCAAACAGTCCAAAAGGAATTTCAAAAATTATATTACTTATACTGGTTACTGAAAAAATAATACCTATTTTGAATATGTCTATTCCAAAATTTTTATAAAATAAAAAAATTATTGGAGAATAGAACAAAATAAAATTAGAAATGAAAGTAATTAAATAAACTTTAAATTTATTAGTATTATTTATTTTAAGAAATTTATATTCTAAAACTGACATCTATCATCTCTCCTGTTTTCTATATTCAACGTTTTTTGCTGTTTTATTCTTTCAGCAGGACATCCTCCATTACAAAAAAAGTTTAATTTACAATTATAACAACAAGGATCTTTGTTTTTTAAATTTCTATAATACTCTAAATCTTTATTGTTATTCCATACATATTTTATTGTTTTTTTAAAAACATTATTTGTGTTTTTATCTAAATGTGTATGTGCAGGACACCCAGAAATCACACCATTACTCAGAATTTCTAACTTTGTTTGACCAACTTCACATCCGTATTCTAATTTTTGTATATTAGAAACTTTTATATCATTATATGCTAAATAATCATATGCAAAATACAACATACAACCCTCTATCTTTAAGTTTATTTTTAAATTATTTTTAACAATAAATTTATAAAGATCTTCTTTCAAATTTTTTATTTTTAAAAAATCTTCTTTTACAGAATTATATTTACTTTTAGTTTTAACAAATACAGCAATCATAAATTTTTTAATATTGTATTTTTCTAAAAAAATAAGCATGTTTTCTAAATCTTTGTAACTTTGGTTTATGTTTTATAATACTGGCATTGTATTTTAAGTATATTGTATCATAATTCGAATAAAAAATCTAAATTATTTATAATATATTTCAAATAATTTTTTGTACAAAATATTAAACTAAAATATAAATTTAATTTATAAAAAGAACTATATTCAAACTAATTTGAATTTTCATTTTATTTTAAGTATAATATACATTATATATAAATTTAATAAAATTATTATAGAAAAAAAGGAGTAAATATGTTCGATGTTTATAAATTTTTTGATTTGGTTTTAAGTCAAAATGCTTTGGAGATTAAAAAATTTTTTAATGAAGATGCTTATATTGATTGGCATAATACTAATGAAAGATTTACTGTTGATGAGTTTATTGAAGTTAATTGCACTTATCCTGATAAATGGGGTGGAGAAGTTGAAAGAGTTGTGCAAATTGGAAATTTACTTATTGCAGTTGCAAAGGTAATAAATGTCTTTGATAAATCTTCATTTTATGTTAATTCCTTTATATTGCTAGAAAACGACAAAATTGTCAAACTTGATGAGTATTGGGGAGATAATGGAGAAATTCCTCAATGGAGAATGATAAAAAATATAGGAGTTAAAATAAAGTAATGAATTCATTTTATAAAAATAAGAATATAACAGATTATGTTAAATTAATTCTTTTGGGAATTATGTTTTTATTGAGTTTTGTGTTTAAAACCTCTACTGGAGATTATATTTTACTTATTGTTTTAATATTAATTGAATTTGCTTTTAAAATAGGATTTAATTATATTAATTCTATAAGTTATACAATTTCAAATAAATTTTATAAAAATCTTTTAAAGATGTTGAATATTATAAATTTGGAATTTGATTTCTTATTTGTATATTTGTTTTTTGATTCTATTATTAAATTTAATATAAAGTATCTTGTTGGAATTATCTTTGGTATTTTAGTTATGAGTATAATTTTCTTTTCTTTATTTGTTTCTTTAAATTTAAAATATGAAGTTTTGACATTTAGAATGGCTAATGAGTCAGATAGAGAAAGTATATTAGAAATATATCTTGAAGGAGCAGAAGCACTAAAAAATGACGGAGTTGATCAATGGCAAGGGCAATATGTTCCAAGTTTTAAAGATATTGATGAACATTTGGGAATAGACCTATATGTTTTAGAATATCATAGAAAAATTGTTTCTACAGTTTGTTTGGTTGAAGGAATAGATGAAGATTATGAAAATATAAATGGGAAATGGAATACTTCAATTCCTTATATCAGTATTCATAAGGTAGCAACTTCTAATAAATATAAAAAACAGAGTTTTGCTAAGAAAATGATGAGCTATATTGAAAATCTTGCAAAGAGAAAGAGAATGGATTTAAGAATTGATACCCATAAAGACAATAAAAAAATGAGAAATTTTATTATCTCTTGTGGTTATAAATATACCGGTGAAGTAGTATTGCAAGGAGAACTTGAAAGACTTGCCTATGATAAAGTTATTGTAAAGTAAATATATAATTAAAAGTAAAAAAGGTTAGAGTTTTTAAGTTCTCTAACCTTTTTGTTATATACTAATGTGTTGCTCCGCCTTCTATCTTAATGTCTTCTTTGTTTTCAACGATAGCTTCGATTGCATATTCTAATCCTTTTGCAATCAATTCTAATGGCATTGATGGCATATTTCTTTTATCTACAACTTGTTCTGGTAAAAATGGAATATGAACAAAGCCTGTTCTCATATTCGGATATTTTGTACTTGCAAGATGTGCCATTCCGTAGCAAACATGGTTACAAACGAAAGTTCCAGCTGTATTTGAAACAGAAGCAGGAATTTTGTTTTCAATCATTTTTTGAACCATAGCTTTTATAGGAATAGTTACAAGATATGCATCAGGACCATCTTTAGCGATTTTTTCATCAATTGGTTGATTTCCTTCATTATCTTTGATTCTAAAATCATCCATATTAATTCCAACTCTTTCTACTGAAATATCTGTTCTACCACCTGCTTGTCCTACACTTAAAACTACATCAGGTTTTTCAATTTCAATAACTTCTTCAAGTTTCTTTAAACTCTTTCTTGCTACTGTTGGAATTTCTACTTTAATTATTTTTGCTCCTTTAATTTCGTCTGGTAATAATTTTACAGACTCAATTGCAGGATTAATTTTTTCTCCACCAAATGGGTCAAATCCACTAACTAATATTTTCATTTAATCATCTCCTAAAATGCTAGTACTAACATAAGCACGATATGAACTAAAATCATTGCAAGAGCCATAGGTGCCTGTGTCTTTATTATCGTGTATTTATCTTTAGTTTCTAGAATAGCGGCTGGAACAATGTTGAAGTTTGCAGCCATTGGAGTTAATAGAGTTCCGCAGTAACCACAAGTCATACCTAAAGCTCCAACTACAGCAGGATTTCCACCTTGTGCAATTACAAAAGGAATACCAACTCCGATTGTGATTACAGTAAATGCAGCAAAGGCATTACCCATAATCATAGTAAAGATTACCATACCTAAACAGTAAGCAACAACTCCGGCAACTCTTCCGCCACCGCCTACAATACCACCAGCAAATTCTCCTATTACATTACCTACACCAGCAGCTGTAAATACAATTCCAAGTGCTCCTAAAAGTTGTGGTAATAAACTTGATGAACCTACTTGCATCAAAAGTCTTGAAGTATCTTCTTTCATATCTTCAACTTTAGGTTTAGCAATTATAATAGCTAAAATTAAAGCAATTATTGCCGAAATTCCTAAAACTTGTGCAGTTGAAAATCCGAAAATTAAATCTTTACCCTTAGCATCTGTTCCGATTACAATTTTAAATGATTTAAATTGTGACATAAAAAATCCGAGTCCTGCCATAATCAATGCTGGAATAAAAATTTTCCAACCAACTTTATCTGCATTTTTTCTTCTTTCTTCTTCAGATGGAGGGTTGAATTCTCCGATTTTAACTTGTTTTGTAAGAGTAAGAAATCCACAAGCAACAAGCATAGCGCCGACTATGATTCCACCTTGATCAGGAAGATATTTTATTAAGAATCCTCCAAAAGCAAATATAATTCCAACTAAAAACCAAAAAATAAATGTACCAATTCTTGATTCTTTATTCTTTAAGGCTCTAAATGCTGTTAAAATTGAAATTAACCCACAAAGAATATAAATGAATTCATCAATAAAAAATGTATTACTACTTATCCACTTTAACATTTTTTACACCATCCTTTCTAAGTTTCATTTCAAATAAGAAACATTGAATAACTGATAATATAATCATTGCAACACCTACAAAAAGAGAATAGTATGCTATATCAGCACCTTCGACAGCATATCCTTTATCTTTAAGTGTTGAAGCAATAAGCAAAACACCTGAAGCAACAGGGAATACATTTTGTCCAAAGAAATTACCATAATTTTCAACAGCACCAGCTAAACCTTTTAAGTCTTCTAGTTTAGTTTCAGTAAGGTCAACTGTCTTAGTAGCAGCACCTTCTGCCATTGGTAAAATTAAAGGTCTTACAAATTGAACATGTCCGCCTAGACGTAAAGAAAATATTGCAGCTAACCAACGGATGAATAAATATAACCAAATAACCAAACCTGCACTAGCACCCTTGATTTTTCGTATTCCGTCAGCAGCCTTTTCTTTAAGACCGTTTCTTTCCATAATACCTATTACGATAAGTGTTGTAAAGAATAAACTCATATATCTGTTTTCGACAAATCCTTTACCTATAATATTCAAAATTTCTAGAATTCCTTTTCCACCGGCAAGACCTGTTGCGAAACCTGCGATTAAAACTACAGAAATTACATCAAGTTTTAAAACAAAACCCACAACAATAATTACAATACCGATTAAAACTAAATAATTTTGCATATCTTCCTCCTATAAAATTTATTATTACTTATTTATAAAAAAATCTAAATTCTTCATTACTATACTTAATGAATATTTTCTAATATATAAGTAACTAAGTATAGTATATCATAATTTATATGTTTTTAAAATAGGAATTTTACAATATTTTAGCGATATTTTACATTTTAATCGATAAATATTTTTAATAAAAAAGTTATAATATCTATATTATAATTTAAATAAATATGTTAATTAAGATAAATTAATGGTTTATATAATTTAAACGATAAAACTTATTAAAAAATATAATTTATTTAGATATTTTTGTTGAAATATGAGTAAAATTTGACAATATCGATATATTGATATATAATTATAATATGTTTACGCCTTATGGTAAACCTATTAGAAGATTGTTTCCGTTATGATAAATTTAATTAAAGAAAACAATCTTGAAATTTTATTTTCTTTTTAATATCTAATAAGTAAATAAAATTTTAATCTAATCAAAATTATAAATTTTTATAATAATAAATTTTTTTCACGAAGGAGGATTAAGATGATTTATTTTGATAACGCAGCTACAACAAAAAATAAACCTGCAGAAGTTATTGATGCAGTAGTGAATGCACTGAAAAACTTTGGTAACTCCTCTCGTGGAGTTTATGAGGAGAGTTTAAGTGCTGATAGAATAGTTTTTGAAACTAGAAAAAAAATAGCAAAGATGTTTAATGTTGGGAATTCTCGTCAGGTAGTTTTTACAAAAAATGCTACAGAAAGTTTAAATATTGCAATAAATGGATTATTTTTAGAAAATGATCATATAATAACTTCTGTTTCTGAACATAATTCTGTTTTAAGGCCAATACATTATCTAAAGGAAAAAGGTGTCGAAGTCAGTTATATTGGAGTTTCTGAAAAAGGAGTTTTGAATTTCGAAGAAATCCCATCTCTGATAAAGGCAAATACTAAGGCGATAGTTTTAACTCATGCATCAAATGTTACTGGAAATATTACAGATTTAAAAAAATATGGAGATTTTTGTAGAGAAAATAATCTTCTTTTTGTAGTAGATGCTTCTCAAACTGCAGGAGCATTTGATATTGATATGAAAGAGATGAATATTGATGTTCTATGTTTTACAGGACATAAATCAATGCTTGGACCACAGGGAACAGGTGCTTTATGTGTCAGAGAAGAAGTGTACATAAGACCTTTTATAGTTGGTGGAAGTGGAACTCATAGCTATGATGAATTTCAACCTGATAAGATGCCAACAAGACTTGAAGCTGGGACTTTAAATTCACATGGAATTGCTGGACTTCATGCATCTATTGACTATCTTTTAAATAATAAAATTGAAAATTTAACAAAAAGAGCTTTAGAACTTTCAAGGAAATTTTATGATGGGGTTAGTAAATTTCCTGAAGTTACAGTTTATGGGGATTTTGAAACAGAGTTTAGAGCTCCAATTGTATCTTTAAATATCTCAGATATGGACTCTTCAGAAGTAAGCAGTATTTTATATGAAGAGTATAAAATTTCAACAAGACCGGGGGCTCATTGTGC
This sequence comes from uncultured Parvimonas sp., assembly GCF_963524015.1. Taxonomy (NCBI): domain Bacteria; kingdom Bacillati; phylum Bacillota; class Tissierellia; order Tissierellales; family Peptoniphilaceae; genus Parvimonas; species uncultured Parvimonas sp. The sequence goes on from NZ_CAURDT010000011.1 coordinate 7,467, forward strand.
ACCACTTATTCATAAGGCGCTTGGTACTGTTGAACAGGGTATGGTTAGATTTAGCTTTTCTCATTCAAATACTTTTGATGAGGTCGAGCTTGCTATAAACGCGATTAAAAAAATTATAGAGGATAGGAGGTAATCAAATGCGTTTTTTTAACACTAAAAAAGGGTTGTTGACTTTAGGAATTATCGCTGGTCTTGGAGCAGCTTTACTTGCATATTTAGGCAACCCAAAAAATATGGCTTTTTGTATAGCTTGTTTTATTAGAGATACCGCAGGAGCTATGAAGTTCCATAATGCAGAAGTGGTTCAATATTTTAGACCAGAAATTGTAGGTATTATTTTAGGTGCATTTTTAATTTCATTATTTACAAAAGAATACAGATCTACAGGTGGTTCATCACCTGTTATAAGATTTTTCTTGGGTGTAATAATGATGGTTTGTGCTCTTGTATTCTTAGGATGTCCTTTAAGAATGATTTTAAGAATGTCAGCAGGAGATATAAGTTCTTATGTAGGATTTGTAGGCTTTGCAGCAGGTGTTGCAACTGGTGCATTCTTCTTAAGGAAAGGCTTCAGCTTAGGAAGAGCTTATCCTGTTAAAAAAGAAAATGGATATGTTCTACCAGTTGTTGTAGCAGGATTATTTGCTTTAGTTATTGCTGTTCCATCTCTTTATGCATTTAGCCAAAAAGGACCTGGAAGTATGCATGCAGTATGGTATGCAGCACTTGGAGTAGGACTTGTATTTGGTATAATTGCACAAAAAAGTAGAATGTGTTTTGCTGGATCACTTAGAGACATTATTTTACTAAAAGATTTCAGATTATTCTCAGTTATAGGTGGAATTTTTATTGTTATGTTAGTTTATAATATAGCTACAAACAATTTTAAATTTGTTGCTTTTGGACCTGTAGCTCATGCTCAAACAATTTGGAATATATTATCTATGTATGCAGTAGGTTTCTGTGCAGTATTACTTGGAGGTTGTCCATTAAGACAATTAGTTCTTGCAGGAACAGGTTCTTCAGATTCAGTTATAACTGTATTGGGAATGTTTGTAGGGGCTGCCTTTGCTCATAACTTCAAATTAGCAGGAGCAGCAGCTGCAGTTGAAAATGTGGAAAAAGGAATAAAAGCAGCAGCAGGTGGACCAGGAATAAATGGACAAATATTTGTTATTGTTTCAATAGTTGTACTATTTATAGTAGCTTTATGTGGACTAAAAAAAGAAAAAAATAGATAAAATTTAAGGAGATAGATATGAAAGAATTAGACGTTAGAGGATTATCTTGTCCAGAACCAGTTTTAATCTTACAAGATGCCCTTAAAGAAAATAAAAATGAAACTTACAAAGTCTTAGCTAGTGAAGCACATGTTGTAAAAAATATCACTCATTTTGCAAACAGCCAAGGCAAGAAAACTTCTGTAAAAGAAGTTGGATTAGACTTTGAAATTATTGTAGAATAATGAAAGAGACTAAGCTGTATACAACATTCTATACGACTGCAGAGGCAATGGCAACTGAAAGTGTATGTAAAGAAAATAACCTTTCAGGAAAACTTGTCCCTGTACCAAGAGTTTTATCAGCAGGTTGTGGGATTGCATGGGAATGCAGTCCCGTTTTAAAGTCAACTCTATTAGAACTTTTAGAAAAAGAAGATATAGAATGGGAAGAATGTAAAGAAATTTAGATTTAAAAAGTCATCTTTAATTTTAAAGATGACTTTTTTGTTTGAAAAAACTTTGAGCATTTTTTATAAAAATAATTTTCATTTGACATTTTTATTTAACTATTATATAATGGCTGGTAGATTGATTATATTTTTAGGAGGACGAAATGAAAGCATTTAAAAAAATATCTTTAATGGTTTTTTCTCTGTTATTAGTTTTTGTTTTTGGATGTAATAATAAACTTTTTGCTGAAAATATAAATGATAATGGGAAAAAATTAGTTTATGTAGAAAAAATTTTTTTTGATGAAAATGGAAAATCTGTAAATGGATGGTATAATGATGGTAAAGAAATGTTCTTTTTCCAAAATGGAAAGAAATTTACTGGTTTTACAAAGGATAAAGGTGAATCTAAATATTTTGTAAATGGAAAGTATGGAACTGGTATTTACAAAGATGTGCTTTATAAAAATGGAGTAAAATCAAAAGGAAGAGTTTATGTGGATGGAATTTTCTATGGAGATGATGCAAAGCTAGCAAATTGGTGGTATAACGACGGAACGGCTTGGTATTTCTTTAAGGATGGTAAAAAACATACGGGACTTGCAAAAGATGGAAATGGCGCCCTTGTAAACAAGGGACTATTCTTCGATGTCCGTTTCCTCCTCTTGGTTTTTTGTATTTTGATTTTCTGTTTGTTCTCTTTTCTCTACGATCTTTTGTATTTTGATATTGACTTCTTCTTTACGAATTAGAGATGTGATTAGCTGATAAAATTCATCTTTGGCTAAGTTCTTACTTTCAGTAAAGATACTTTCAAAGACTGCTCTTTTTTCATATATCCTTTTATCTCTCTTTTTTCTTTCTTCCTGCTTCTGCTGACTGATGAGCTTTTTTCTTTTGTTTTGTAACTGCTTGATTTTTTCTTCTGCCATTAAGATTTTTTCTTCTATATTTTTCATTTTGTCTTTTCCTCTCTTTCTATTTTTTAGCAAAGAAAAAACAGTAAACCTTTTTTTGGTTTACTGTTTTTATACTATTTTTTATTTAATTGATATTACTAAAAATAGGAATTTTACGTGCTTGAGTAGATATTATATTTTTAGTCAATGCTTCATTCTTCATAACACAATCAAATATCTAATATCTCAACAATTTCTCCATTGTGCTGTTTTAATTCAATCTTCCGAATTATTTCTTCTCCCAAATATTTAATAAAATCGCTTAATTCTGATGAAACTTCAAATATAATGTTGTGTTTACTATCATTCTCCGGATTAAATGTTGAATTATAATTTCTTTCGCTTGACCAATAATTCCAATTTACATCTGTTCTTTCGTAATAAACATAATTCTGTTTTTTTGTAACATATATTCTTTTGTTAATCAATACCTTTTCATCTTCAGATTTAAAAATATCAGAATATAATTTTAAGCCCTCAAATTGCTTATATTCTTTAATTTTATTATTTGAAACATTAAGCTTTATTTCTTTATAATCCATAATCTTTCCTCCTTAAACTTGTTGCCTATATTATAACATTTTTAATGCGTCTTTTCTACTATCGGATTTCCTCACTCACTCACTACTATTTCTCTTAGAGTTTATTACCTTAAACAGCTTATCTTGAAAAGTATTCTTGCTTTTTTTATCAAAATATATCTCGGTTACAAAGGTCTTTCCATTTATCTTTTTTGTTAGTATGCCGTCAGGCTTTTCTTGTGGTTGTTCCTTTGGCTTTATTTCTTTGGTATCTGTTTTCTCATTTTCTGCCATTTAGTTCCTCCTCTCGACTTGCACAAAAAAAGATTTCCTGTGATTAGGAAACCTCTTTTGCTTGGTTGATATTTAGTTTTAGGTTGCTCTTTGTAGCTTCTTTTTTGCTCTATACTCTCGTGCTTTTACTTTCTCATACTCTCTAAACTTTTCAATGTTTTTGGCTCGGTACTCTTTGTAATATGCCTTATGATAGGCTCGTGCTTTTTCTTTCTTGGCTTCTTCGATTTCTTCCCTCATCTGTAGCATTTCCTCTTCTGTCGGCTCTGGGGAACAAGAAAAGATATAGAGCCATACATGGATGAAAAGTTCCAAAATAATATCTTGCTTACCCAAACTGAGCGATTAACCATGAATGGCAGACTGGCAAATCCAAAGTATGCGAGAAATAAGAATGTACTTGTTATAGGTGGTTCAGGCTCCGGAAAGACAAGATTTTATGTAAAGCCGAACCTAATGCAAATGCACTCTTCATATTGTGTTACAGATCCTAAAGGAACAATAGCTATTGAATGTGGGAAGATGCTTGAAGATAATGAATATGAGATAAAAATCTTAAATACAATCAACTTTAAAAAGAGCATGAAGTACAATCCCTTTGCCTATCGCAGAAGTGAAAAAGACATCCTCAAATTAGTGCAAACAATCATTGCAAATACCAAGGGAGAGGGGGAAAAAGCAGGTGAGGATTTTTGGGTGAAAGCCGAAAAGCTCTACTATACGGCTTTGATAGGTTATATTTTTTATGAAGCTCCAAGGAAAGAAAAGGACTTCGCAACACTCCTTGATATGATAGACGCTTCAGAAGTCAGAGAAGATGATGAAACATACATGAATCCCATTGATAGACTATTTGAAGCATTGGAAAAGAAAGAACATACACATTTTGCAGTCAAGCAATATAAAAAGTACAAACTTGCTGCGGGGGTTATAGAATTAAGAAGAATACTTCATCACTATTTGAGTGAAAGATGTTTTGCTTAATTCTTTTTTTATTGAAGAATTTGAGTGAAAGGAGGTAATCGTGAGAAGTTATGAGAAAATAACCGCCTTGTATGAAAGGTTAAGCCGAGATGATGAACTACAAGGCGAGAGCAATTCGATTGTCAATCAGAAGAAAATTTTGGAAGAATACGCAAAGAAAAATCATTTGGAGAACATCGTTCATTATACCAATGACAGAATCAGCGGAACACAGTTTGACAGACCGGGATTTATGGCAATGATGAACGGAGTTAATCAGGGTGATATCGGTTGTATCATCGTAAAGGATATGAGTAGACTGGGCAGAGATTACCTTAAAGTCGGCGGGTGTATGGAGATACTAAGACAAAAGGGCGTTAGGCTCATTGCCATCAACGACAATGTAGACGGCTTTTACAAAGACGATGATTTCACTCCTTTCCGAAACATTATGAACGAGTGGTATGCGAGAGATACCTCAAGGAAAATCAAGTCCACATTCAAAGCGAAAGGAGAAAGCGAAAAAATGGAAATGGAAAAGAAAAAGACAAGGCTCACAGATAGTAAAAACAGACTTCAGGAACTGGAACGCTTAATGTGCCGGATATATGAAGATATGATATTGGAGAAGATACCGAACAACCGATATGAAATCTTAAACAATCAGTATGAAACCGAGCAAAGGGAACTTAGCAAAGAAATTGATGGGTTGGAAAAAGCCATCAAGCGATACGAAAAAGAAACAGACAGAGCAAAGAAGTTTATCTGATTAATCGAACGCTATGATAACTTTGATGAACTGATACCGACCATCATCAACGAGTTTGTAGAAAAAATCTTAGTCCACGAACGAGATCAAAAAGGCAGTCAAACTGCCAATCAGAAAGTCGAAATCTACTTCAACTTTATCGGCAACTATGAACCGCCGAAAGAAGAATTATCCGAAGAAGAAATGCAGAAATTAAAGGAGGAGGAAGAAAAAAACGAGAAAGAAAAGACCGACTTCATCAAAACTACCTCAATCGTAAAGCAAACGGCAAGCAAAAAGAATATGAGGACAGATACAGGGAGAAAAGGGAGCAACTCAAACAGGAGAAACTTAAAACGCTGAAAAAAAGTGGAATACCATTAAGTGAATATAAAGAGCTAATGAAAAAAGAAGCCTAATTATAGACTTCTTTTTTTCACGCACTCAATGTAACAGATCTTATCGAATTACAAGTTATGTTTTGTCATATTTTTAATAGATTGCTGATAGAACTCAATTTTATCATCTAAATTTTGAATATACTCAGTCCATTTTAGTTGCTGTTCTAAAACATAATTTCTGTGTAATTGGAGAATTTGTAATCGTTCAGGCATTGTAATCGAGCCAACATATCGTAACTCGGAATAATGTTGAATATCTTTGATAAGCATTCCTGTTTCTTTCAGCCGTCTTATAAATTTTATCCACTCTATATCGCTTTCTTTATAATATCTCCTACCATTTTTGTCTCTATCTACTTTGAGCAATCCTTTTTTTTCGTAGTAACGAAGGGTGCTTGCTGGAAGATTTGTTTTATTTGCAATTTCGCCTATTTTCATTGCAGATGACTCCTTTCCTAATTTTTAAAATTCATAAGTAAAAGAACTTGACTTAAACCAAAGTTTAAGTAGTATAATTATATTATAAAAGAAAAAAGGAGGTGAATTCAAGTGAAAAGTAAACGATTTGAAATAGGTTTAGAACAATTACAAGAAATTGATGGTGTGAGTGGCGAAAAAGTTATACAAACATTAGAAGATATTGCTCCAGATTTAGGAGAATATATTATCGAATTTGCATTTGGAGATATTTATAGTAGACAAGGACTTTCTTTGCAAGAAAGAGAAATGATAACTATCACAAGTTTATTGACATTAGGAGGGTGCGAACCACAATTAGAAGTTCATATTAATGGATCTTTAAATGTGGGAATATCTCCGGAAAAAATTATTGAGACATTTATTCAGTGCATTCCGTATGTGGGTTTCCCAAAAGTCTTAAATGCTACATTCGTTGCAAAAAAAATCTTTTCTGAAAGGAATCTTACTTTAGGTAGTAACACAAACGACGGGAGGTAATATATCACCAATAAAAAATAAAGAAGCTATGTGGAATAAAATAACGAGTGATTTTTCACTGATTTTTTGCTGAAAAACCAAAAATCATAATTTTTGAAAGAGGACTGTTTACGCCAAAGTGTAGAAGTCCTCCTTTTTTATGCTCAAAAACCAAAATCTGAGAGCAGAAAAAGGAGGATTACACAATAGATAAAAAAGAATATTTCCTTTATGTCAAAGGAAAAGCGGTTAAGGTAAATGAGGCAATATACAGAGCTTACTGGAAAATGACGGAACACGAAAAGTATCTCCAAAGAAAAGATTGGAAGTATAACGTACTTCCTTTTTCTGTATTTGACTATGACGGACATTTTATAGATAACATCGTAGATGAAAGCATTGATATTGAAAAAATTATAGAAGTAAAAATGCAAATCGAAGAATTGAATAAGGCGTTGAATTCCCTTACAGAAGAAGAAAGGGACATCATTACTGCCATATTTTTCAGGGAGGAGAGTTTGCGGTCTATCGGAGAAAGAAAAAACAGAAGCTATCAAGCAATCGGGAAAAGGAGGGATAAGATTTTAGAGAAATTAAGAAAACTCTTAGAGGGTAAAATCTAATAAATCGGAAAGGTTAAGTGCGAAAT
>NZ_CAURDT010000012.1:0-10961 GCF_963524015.1 uncultured Parvimonas sp.
GGGTTATTTTTGCACCTTCATAGTTCAAATTATCTGGTATCTGTTCTAATATTGCTAAACTAAATAATACGACAACTAATATTGAAAATATCTTTTTATGTAAATTATTTTTTAAGTTTTTATTCAATTCATTTAGTAGAAGACATACTGCTAAAATACTGAAATAAGCAATGAATACAGATATCCTTGCATAAGCTCTAATTTGTGCTGAAACTAAGATTGAAAATATTAATCCAAAACCTGATGCAGTTCCCAATAAGATAGCTGATATATTTAAATTTTTTAAAAAAATTATCTTTTTATCTTTTAACTTATTTTTATTAAATAACATTAGCAGCAAATATACTACTCCTATTATTCCTATTATTCCTAAATATTCTACACCCGTTCCTTCTCCTCTAGGCAAGTATTGTAAATATTCTTGAAGTGATAATTTAATTTTTTCAAACCCTGGGATATTCATGTATTTAGGAGATATAAATAATCTAGATATTGTTAAAGAATACATGTCAGATTCTTTAGCAAATCTAATAGGAGCTTCTAAATTTTTCCCAACAGAAAAGTTATGTATTAATCCAGGAATATAAATCAAAAATCCTACAAAAAATATAATTCCATAATTCCATAATAATTTATATAAATTATTTAAAGTCCGTTTATTCTTTAAATTTATTTTTGAAATAAAAACAATCATGAGAAAGAAACAAAAGAAAAAAGCATAATATATTCCACTAATTGGAATTAATGATAAAATCAGCACGGAATACAAGTTTTTTCTATTTTTTATAAATTTTTTTATACTAAAATCTTCCTCATCTATATAAAATTTATATAAAAATAAGACCATTAGCGGTATTAGAAAATAACAAGATAAATAAAAATGTCCTGCTCCTCTAAAAAATCTGTATGGTAAAAACGTAAAACATAAAGAACCTAAAATAGATATTAAAAAATTTATTTTAAATTTTCTCATTACATAATAACTTATCATTGATGTTAATGGAAAAATTCCTATAAAAAATATATTAATTGCTTTTCCCCAATCTTTTGCTAAAATCAATATTATCTTAAATATGAATAAAAATAAACTATCAAAGTAAAAAGGATAATCATATAATTCTCCTCCAAAAGGTGCTCCTACATTAGGATTTTTAAACCACCATCCAAAATCTTGAATATTCTTAACATTATATGATAAATAAAGTCCATCTCCTGTATATGCAGGTGGCATAGAAAATTTCATATAATTTATTTTAAGAATTATCATTGTTAAAATTGTAGTCAAAATAAATACAATGCTTAGTTCTTTTAATATTTTATTTTTTTTCAAAACTATCTCCCTCTTTCTTAAAACTTAAAATTTCAATAGCTTTCTTCAATTTTCTCATTACAACATCCCATTTATAATTATTTTCAACATATTTTATTCCGTTTTTTGACATTGTTTTCATTATTTCAGGATGATTAATCATAAAATTCAGTGCTTCAATAAACTCATATTTATTTTCGAAATATAATCCTGCATTACTTAAAATAGCATGTTTTTTTAAAACTTCACATTGCCCGTTTAATAAAACAGGAACTTCTAAATACATTGCTTCTAAAGTAGACAATGACAAACTTTCAAATTTTGAAGGTAATACTAATAATTTAGATTTTCTGATTAAATTAACTTTTTCTTCTTCAGATACAAAACCTAAAGCAATTATATCCTTGTTTTTAGGTATTTCCATAGCACTTTTACCTGCTAATATTAATTTCAGATTATTATTATATATTTTTTTATATTCTAAAAAATTTTCAAACATTTCTTTACAACCTTTAGATTCATCAATTCTACCTACATAAACAATATAATCATCTTTTATACCAAATGCTTTTTCTAAATCTATATCTGGTGTATTTTTATCAATATCTACACCCAAACCAACTATATCACTTTGTATATGATTATTTTTAAACCTTTTATTTACAAAATCTCTTTCTGTTGTTGTTGAATATAGTATTGCTCTTGGCAAATTAAAAGTTTCATTAAATATACTGTAGTATATAGGTGGTTCATCATGAGCAGTAGGAATTAATATACTTTTTTCCGGTGCGACTTTTAATCCAAAATAAGTTGTATAATACAAGTATGTAAGAAAAATAATAATATCATAATCCTCTTTATAATCTTTAAGATATTCTATCAATTTTGATGAATGAGGTCCTTGAGCTTTTTGCCACTCTATTCCTAAATTTTTATTTTCTTTATCATTATTTATTTTTTCAGATATTTTATTAAATTTATTTTGATTCCTTTCAGAATCAACTTTTTTTCTTATAACTTTTACACCATTTATATACTCTGTTCCTTCTCTATATTCATTTTTCCATGTAACATAATCTATTGCACAAGTTGTTAAAACTGATACATCATAATCATCCATAAGTCTTTCTGCAAGCTGTCTGCAATGAAGTTCAGCTCCTCCATTAATTTCAAGCCCATATCTTTGAACAACAAATAAAATTTTTTTCTTCATACTATCCACCTATTCGTTTAATAAATTCCAATAGCTGTTTTTCTACTTTTTCTAATTTAAAATCTTCAAGTCTTTTATTTTGTTTCTTGATTATTTCTTTTTTTACATTTTCATCTGAAAGAATAAAATTCATTAATTCTGATATTAAAAAATAATCTTTCTTATTTACAATTACTCCACTATTTCCTAAAGTGTATTTTATTGCACTACTGTTATAAGCCAAAATTGGAATTTCAAAAAACATACTTTCGACTAATGGAACACAAAATCCTTCATGTTCACTCATGCATAAAAATAAATCTGCGACTTTATAAAAAGCTAAAATTTCTTCAAATTTTATATGCCCAGGAAATATGACATCACTTTCTAAATTTAATTCTTTGATTAATTTTTTTAACAATTTTGAATAATTTTCAAATCCTCCATCATTTCCAACTAAAATTAATCTAGAATCCTCACTAACATATTTTTTATAATAGTAAAAAGATTTAATTATATCTTCATGCGCTTTGTTAGGAGCTATTCTTCCTACAAATAATATATTTTTCTTACCATCTGAATATGTTTTTATAATTTTCTTATCAGGAACTTTTTCATAGTCTCCAAAAGGAATTAATATAGGTACTGTCATTATGTTTTTATATTTCAGTTCATCAAGTTCATTTTTGTTATAATCTGAAACAGCTAAACTATAATCGAAATATGTACTTGCATATTTCAATCCTTTTCTACCGTATTCTACTAAATTATATAAATACTTATTATATTTTTCCATATACTTTCCTGGAGTAATGTTATGATACCTCATTATTTTTTTGCATTTATATTTTTGTAATGAAAAACTTAAGTCAGTTCCAGTAGATTTGTGATAAATCAAAATGTCATTTTTATTTACTTTTTTTAATTTACTTATATTAAAAACTTTATCCTTTACTCTTTTATCTATATTTTCTGCATAAAGTTCAGAGGTATATCCATTTTTTCTCAAGATTTTATCAATATTTATTGCATCATTACTAACTGCATCTCCATAACTCATTGTTGGTAAAACTTGTATTATTTTAATTTTCCTCACCTACTAACTCTTTAAAAAAATCTATATATTTTTTAGTAACAATTTTTCTATCAAAATTCTTAAAAACATACTTTTTTCCATTTTGCCCAATTTTATTAACTATATTAAGATTATTAATATAAAATTTTAAAATTTCTTCAAATTCAAAATAGTTATTAAAGTACAGTCCTCCATTTGATTCTATTGCAAAATTTTTTGTTACCTCACATTTGTTATTTACTATAACAGGTGTTCCAACAGCCCAAGATTCCATAATTACTATTGAAAAACTTTCATTTATAGAAGGCTGTATTAATGTTATAGCATTTGCATAAGCTCTGTATTTATCTTCTATGCTTACAAATCCCAAATCATAAACATTTTTCTTTATATTTTGAGGAATCTGTATTTCTCCTCCTCCTATTAATACCAAATCTAAATCAATAGAAGTATTTTTTTCTTTAAAGATACTAAAATATTTTAATAAAAGATGAACATTTTTTCCTTCATCTTTTCTTCCAGCATAGAGTATATACGGATTTTTTAAATTGTACTGTTCTTTAAACCCTTCTAATTTATTTGGTATGTTAAAATCTAGCCCTTCTCCTAAAATAGGAATTTTAATATTTTCCATCCCATAAAGTTTTTTTGCTAATTCTTGTTCAGGTTTAGCATGAAAAATAGAAGCTGATGAAATATTAAAAATTTCTTTTATTGTTTCCATATAGGCATATGATTCATCATGCAAACAAGGTATTATTACCGATTTTTTTCTAGCTTTTTTTACTCCATAATATGTTGTTCCAAACATATAAGGAATAAAGCAAAACAATGAATACTCGTCTATATTTTCTTCAATATAACTTTCTAAATCTGTACTTCTAATCATTTCTTCAAAAAAAATTTTTTCTTCTTCTATTGTTATCCTATGATTATTCATTAATTTAAAATTAATTTCATCAAATTTTTTTGTATTCCTTTTTCTAACTTTAAATCTTTTAACTTTTATTCCACCCTCTATATAATCTCCAGATTTATAGTAATTCTTGTTCCAATCAGACATAAATTTTTCAGCACAAGTTGTTAATACTTCTAATTTAATTCCATTTTTTTGTAAATCTTTAATCAGACCTCTTAATTCTGTTTCCGCTCCACCTGGTATTTTATCACCATACCATGGAACTACAAATGCTATTTTTTTCATATTAATCACTTCCATGCAATTACCGCATAATCTTGATATCCAAATAACATTTCATGCATTCTTCTAATTTTTTCATTATATTTCTCTAACTCTTTTGGATCCATATCGTTGTCTTTAAGTACAGGTGCTTCTATATCAACTGGAGAACTGTAAATAAATTCTACTTTTTTAAATCCATGTTCTTTTAATAACATTTCAATTGTAAATGGATGAACATATTGTCTATGTGTCAAATCTAGGGTATATGCCATAGTTTGCGTTACCAATGCCATTGGATTTATTGTTTCAAGAATTAAAGGACTCCCTTCTTGAAGATTTTTATGTGCCCCTTTTATTAATTTTACTATTTGTGATGGTTTTAAATGTTCTATAACTTGCGATGAAAATATTCCCCCCAAGTTTAAATTATCATTATCATATAAATAATTTACCCCGTCTTTTAATTCAACAGACAATCCTTCTTTTTTACATTTTTCCACCATTTGTGGATTAATATCCATACCAAAAACATATTGTTTTCCCGCATTTAGCAAAGTTTTAATAAACTCTCCTCTTCCACAGCCTATGTCTAATATATTGTCCTTGCCAGCATATAATCTTACAAATTTTTCTTGCAATTTCTGTATACTTTTTTCAGAACCTCTATATTTATTTTCAAAAGCGAGGTAATCCATATCAAAATTATTTTCTTTTTCTATTTTTTCTAATTTTTTTATTCTTTCGTCTTTTTCATCTAATATTTGTCTTATTTTTTCATCTTTTTCATCTAATATTTGTCTTATTTTTTCGTTTTGTTTATTTAAATTATTTATATTTCTAACAACATATGAATTAAATGTTATCTGATCTTGCATCATTGGAACTATATACCATCTAGTCAATTTTCTAATCACTTTTTTTACAAATGCAAATAACTTATTTCTAGATAAAATTTCTCTTTCCAAATTAATATTCCAAACTCGGTTTAATACATCTATATCATATCTAAAATTATCTTCTTCACTTATTTTAGGAGTAAAATCAAAATTATTTATTTTTTCTTCCTCTACATATCCTTTATCTTTTATATTCTGTCTAATCTTATTCATTATTTCTTCAACATTGATATTGTCAATATTTATTTCAAAGTCATTTTCTTTTATTTCCATAATTTTACATATCCTTTCTATTCTATAAGTGACTAAATTTATGTTTTATTCTAAATATTCCAGCATCTTTTAAAATGCTATAGATACTAAATTTTTTTATTTTTCTTATATAATCATAAGGTTTTCCATATTCATCATGAAAGGCTATATCCAAATAATATTTACCTTCTAATAATTGAATCTGATCTATTATTACTTCAACAGTTCCTTCATCCTGAATCTTAATTTTCCCAAAATTATCAATAAAGGTATTTGTTCCATAACAATTTAATCCATCGTTTCTAAAAATTCCGAATCCAAAAACAGAATCTTTTAATTCATCATTATTTCTTTTGTATTTAACTTGTATTTTTAGCTTGTCTTCTGAATTGTAAGTATCACTTACTTCGTCTTTTTCATTCAATAACTTTATATCAATAATTTCAACATCTTTATTCCCGGTTCGATTTTTATCTTTTTTATTTTCTTTTTTTTCAGTAATTTTTTCTTCTATTTTTTCTTTACTTTGTACTTTTATTTTTTTATTCTCATCTTTACTCATAATATCATCTAAATATTCTGCAACAATATCATGAGGTATTCCTTCATCTCTTATTTTACCTTCCTCTATCCATATAGCTCTATTACACAATCTCTCTATTGATCCCAAATCATGTGATACTATTACAATCGTAATTCCACTTTTTTTCAACTCTAACATTTTATTAAAACACTTAGCCTGAAACCTAGCATCACCAACTGCCAAAATTTCATCAATCAGTAAAATATCTGCATCAACATTTATCGCAACAGAAAAAGCCAGTCTCATATACATTCCTGAAGAATATGTCCTAACGGGACTATCTATAAACTCTTCTAATTCAGAAAATTCTATGATGTTATCTAATCTAGCATCTATTTCTTTTTTCGTAAGTCCAAAAATAGAAGCATTTGTATAAATATTTTCTCTTCCAGTCATATCAGGATGAAATCCTGCTCCTAATTCCAAAAGACTTGAAATTTTTCCATTTATTTCTATTTTTCCTTTATCAGGATAAATTATTTTTGTCATTAATTTTAACAATGTACTTTTTCCACAACCATTATGACCAACTAATCCAACAACTTCTCCTTTTTCTATTTCTAATGTTACTCCTTTCAAAACTTCATGTCTTGTATAACTATTTCTCTGTTTAAAAAAAAGTAACCTTTCTTTTAAAGTATGTCCTTTATCACTATATATTTTAAAGCTCTTTTCTACATCCTTTACACTTATTACAACATCTTTCGTCATTATAGTTCCTCCGCAAAGTTTTTTTGTAATTTTTCAAATACAAAATATCCAATGATAATCATAATTATTCCATAAATTAGTATACCTCCAAATGAATTAAAGCTTGGCATTCTTTTGTAATATAAAATATCTCTATAAAAATTTATTATTCCTGTCATTGGATTTAAATAAAACCAAAAACGATGTCTTTCTGGTATCATATCAATATTATAAACTATCGGAGTTAAATAAAACCACATCATCACTATTATATTTAAAATATATTCCAAGTCTCTAAAAAATACATTTAAAGCTGAAAATATAAAAGTCATTCCCAACACAAGAATATATTGTACAACCATGACAACTGGTAGAAGTAACATATATTTACTAAAACCAATACCACTGACTAATATTGTTAACAATACAACTATCATACTATAAAACATATTCATAAACGCTGAATTACTTGTTACTATTGGCAATATTATTCTTGGAAAGTATATTTTTTTTATTAAATCTTTATTCATCATTATACTCACAGCCCCTACTTGTATACTAGAAGCAAAAAATATCCAGGGGATTAATCCAACAAATAAATAAATGTAGTATTTATCAATATCTACTCTCATAATTGTTGAAAACACTATTGTATAAACAACTAATTGCAAAAGAGGATTCAGAAATGTCCACAAAAAACCCAATACTGAACCCTTATATCTAACTTTTAAATCTTTTTTTACTAAGTTTGAAATCATTTCACGATAGTCATATAATTCTTTTATAATTCTCATAATTTATTTTCCTCTCCAATATTCCAAAACTTCCTTTAAAGTTTCGTCAATAGAAATTTCTGGACTCCATCCCGTATCTTTCTTAATTTTTGAATTGTCACATTGTACTATTGGTACGTCAACTGGTCGAAATTTTTCTTTATCTATTTCAATTTTTATTTTTTTACTTGATAAATTTATTAATTTTTTTAAAATATCTTTTACCTTTATAACATTTCCTGAACCTATATTGTATGATTCTCCTATTTTTCCACTCTCAAGTAACATTAGATACCCTCTAACAATATCTCTTACATCGGTAAAATCTCTCAAAGTATCTAAATTTCCAACTTTTAATACAGGAACTGCACTTTTTTCGATTTTTACAATTTTACTTGCAAAATCAGGAACAACAAAATTTTTACCTTGCCTAGCGCCAATGTGATTAAATGCTCTTACGAATATAATATTCATTTTATAAGCTTTTACATATAATTTACCAATTTCTTCCTGTGTTTTTTTACTAATTCCGTATGGACTTTGAGGATTCTGTAATTGTGTTTCTTTAATTGGACAATCTTCAGGTTTTATAGTTCCATACTGATCACTTGACCCAATGATTAGTATTCTAGAATTTATATTATTAATTCTCACAGCTTCTAATAGGTTCAAAGTACCATTTACATTAACATCTATTGTTAAAACTGGTTTTTGCCATGAAAGTCCTACTGCACTTTGTCCAGCTAAATGAAAAATCATATTTGGACTTATATTTTTTATTACATCGCTAACATTTTCTGCATCTAGCAGATTCATCTTAAATATCTTTATTTTATCATTTTTATAAGTTTCACTTATTGTTGTCCCATAAACATCATAACCACTTTTAAAAAGATAATCAGACAAATATCCTGCAACAAAACCATCAACTCCTGTTACTAATACTTTTTTCATTAAGAATCTCCTTCATTAAAGTGATTTTAATTTAATTTCCTTCTGAATATTTTCTAGATCATTTTTAACCATTCTCTCAACTAGTTCAGCAAAAGATATTTCTCTTTTCCAACCTAATACTTTTTCAGCTTTTGCAGTATTTCCAATTAAAATATCAACTTCTGCTGGTCTAAAGAATTCAGGATTTACTCTAACAATTATTTCTCCTGTTTTAGAATCTTTACCTACTTCATTAACTTCTTTGCCTTCCCAAATTATGTCTATATTTACACATTTAAAGGCTTTTTCAACAAACTCTCTAACTGTTCTTGTTTCATTCGTTGCAATTACATAATCATCTGCTTTATCCTGCTGCAACATTAACCACATTGCTCTAACGTAATCTTTTGCATGCCCCCAGTCACGTTTAGCATCTAAATTTCCTAATTCTAAAACATCTTGTACACCTAATTTTATTCTGGCAACTGCATCTGTTATTTTTCTAGTAACAAATTCTTTTCCTCTTCTTTCAGATTCATGATTAAACAATATTCCTGAACATGCATACATGTCATAACTCTCTCTGTAATTTTTAGTAATCCAATGGCCATAAAGTTTTGCTACTCCATATGGACTTCTAGGATAAAAAGGTGTATTTTCATTTTGAGGTACTGTTTGGACTAATCCAAACATTTCGCTTGTAGAGGCTTGATAAAATTTTGCTTCAGGTTTCACTGTTTTTATAGCTTCAAGCATGTTCAAAACTCCAATTCCATCAATTTCTGCAGTTGTAACAGGTTGTTCCCAAGAGGTTCCCACAAACGATTGAGCTGCTAAATTGTAAACCTCATCTGCTTGAGAAATTTGCATTGCATTTATTAATGAAACTAAATCTGTCATATCAGCATATATAAATTTTATTTCATCTTTTCTATGCTCTATATTTCCAAAAGTGGTCACACTTTTCCTTCTTATGAGTCCATAAACTTTGTATCCTTTTTCTAATAATAATTCTGCCAGATATGAACCATCCTGACCATTTATCCCAGTGATTAAAGCTTTTTTCATTTATATTCTCCAATTTTCATTTTATAAATATTCATTCCTGTTACAAATTTTTAAATTGTTAATAACTTCTTTAACTTCTTGTGTATTATTTTTATGACAAATTAGTGTTACATCATCAGTATCTACAACCACTATATCTTCTAATCCAATAGTTGCGATAAGTTTATTACTTCCTTGAATTATTGTATTTTTTGTTTTTATACTTATTACATTTCCTGTTATTACATTTCCATCTTGATTTGTTTTATTAATCCTTTCAAGAGACAGCCAGCTTCCTACATCATCCCATCCAAAATTTCCTGGAATGACGTAAATATTCTTAGCTTTTTCCATTATTCCATAATCTATGGATTCTGATGGAAGATTTAAAAATTCTTTTTTTAATACTTCTTCATATTTTCCTGTATTTATTGATTTTCCAATTTTTTGTAGTCCTTCATAAATTTCAGGTAAATATTCTTTAAAGTTTTTTAAAATAGTTGATGCTTTCCACACAAACATTCCGCTATTCCATAAATATTGTCCGCTTGTTAAGTATTCTTTTGCTTTTTCTAAATTTGGTTTTTCTACAAAACGTGAAACTTCATAAATATTTGTACTGTCTTTAAAACTTTCACCTTTAGTAAAGTTAATATACCCATATCCAGTTTCAGGATAATTAGGAGTAATTCCTATTGTTGCTAGATTATCACCCTTTTCCACTACATCTAAAGCTGTTTTTAATGTGTCAATAAAGATTTCATTGAATTTAATCAGATGATCTGAAGGTAAGATTATCATTTTTGAGTTTATATCTTTTTTTGCAATGTGAATTGCGGCAAGTCCAATACAAGGCGCTGTATTTTTTGCGGCAGGTTCAATGATAATGTTTTCCTCAGGTATGTCTGGGACATGTTTTAGAACTAGATTTTTATACATTTCATTTGTAACTACATAGATATTTTCAATATTTACAAGACTTTTTACCCTTTCAACAGTATGCTGAATCATAGATTTTCCATCATCTG
>NZ_CAURDT010000013.1:0-10052 GCF_963524015.1 uncultured Parvimonas sp.
TAACAACAATAGAAATAATAATAACAACAATAGAAATAATAATAACAACAATAGATAGGACAGTGATTATATGAGAATAGAATTTTCTCCACCAGATATTACCCAATTAGAGATTGATGAAGTTGTTGATACTTTAAAATCAGGTTGGATAACAACTGGTCCGAAAACTAAAAGATTAGAACAAGAACTATCTGCTTTTACAAATACAGATAAGACAGTTTGTTTAAACTCTGCAACAGCTGCAATGGAGCTTACTTTAAGAGTTCTTGGAGTTGAAGAAGGAGATGAAGTTATAACTTGTGCATATACTTATACTGCATCTGCAAGTGTTATTCATCACGTTGGAGCAAAAATTGTCTTAGTTGATTGTAATAAAGAAGATAAGTTTATGGACTTAAAAGCTTTAGAAAATGCTATTACAGAAAAGACAAAGGTAATTATTCCAGTTGATTTGGCTGGGAAGCCTTGTAAATATGATGAAATTTTTGAAATTGTAGAAAAAAAGAAAGCCTTATTTAAGCCTAATAATAAATTACAAGAAAAAATCGGTAGAGTTATAGTTATGGCTGATGCTGCTCATTCACTTGGAGCTGTATATAAAGGCAAACCAAGTGGAAGTATTGCTGATTTTACTTGTTTTTCTTTCCATGCAGTTAAAAATTTTACTGTTGCTGAGGGTGGCTCAGTTACTTGGAATAGAGATTTAGGCTTGGATAATGATGAAATTTATAGAGAATTTCAACTTTTATCTTTGCATGGGCAATCAAAGGATGCTCTTTCAAAGATGAAACCTGGTTCTTGGGAGTATGATATTGTTGCTCCTAATTATAAATGCAATTTAACTGATATTGCTTCAGGTATTGGTTTAGCTCAGTTAAAGAGATATCCGAATCTGTTGAAAAGACGTTTTGAAATTGTAGAAAGATATAATAGAGGATTTGAAGGAACAAGAATTAAACCTTTTGTTCACTTTGAAGAAGATAGAAAATCTTGTTGTCATCTTTATATTGTAAATATCGATGGTGCAAGTGAAGAAGAGAGAAATGAAATAATTATAAAGATGGCTGAAAGAGGAATTTCAACTAATGTTCATTATAAGCCTTTGCCTATGCATACTGCTTATAAGAATTTAGGTTTTGACATCAAGGATTATCCAAATGCCTATGATAATTATAAATCAGAAATTACTTTGCCACTTCATACTTTATTGACAGATGAACAAGTTGATTATGTAATTGAAAATTTGAAGGCGTTGGTGTAGTTATGAAGATAAAAAAAGTCGTGATTCCAACTGCTGGACTCGCTACTAGAATGTTTCCTGCAACTAAAGGTGTTCCAAAGGCAATGTTGCCGATTTTTGACAAACCTACTTTACAATATGTTATTGAAGAAGTTGTAGAGGCAGGAATTGATGAGGTAATTCTTATTGTAAATGAAGATTATTTTACTATTGATAAGCATTTTAACTCTGAAATTGATCCAAGAGTTAAAAATTCGAATAATGTATCAAAAAGTGATATTGAATCTTTAGAAAAAATATTAAAATGTAAGATAAGCTTTATAATTCAAAAAGAACAAAAAGGATTGGGACATGCAATTCTTTGTGCAAAAGAAGCAGTAAATGGCGAAGATTTTTCAGTTGTTTTGGGGGATGTTATAATTGATTGTAAAGACAGTTCATGCACAAAAGAGCTTGTTGATATTTATAACAGATATGGAAAAACAGTAGTAGGAGTTGAAGTTGTGCCTGATGAAAAAAGACACAATTATGGCATTTTGGAAGGAAAAGAAATCGAAAAAGATGTTTTTGACTCAACTAGACTTATAGAAAAGCCGAGTATTGATGAAACAAATTCAAATTTAGCGATGGTCGGAAGATACATTGTTAAAAATGAAATCTTTGAAATTCTTGAAAATCAAAAAGCAGGAAAAAATGGAGAAATACAATTTACAGACTCCTTAAATGAATTGACTTTAAAAGGAGATTTATTAGGATATAAATTTGACGGAAAAACTTATGACGTTGGAAATAAACTTGGAGTTCTGATTGCAAGTGTTGAATATGGCTTAAAAGATGAAACAAATAAAAATGCTGTTAAGGAGTATTTGAAAGAATTAGTTTCATCGGATTTTAAAATGGGAGAATAATAATGGTCAGAAAAATATTTTTAATAATACTGGATATTATAGTTATAAATCTTTGCTACTATTTAGGATTTTTATTAAAATTTGACTGGCATATTCCTGCAAATTATTGGTATATGTATAGCAAATGGATAATTCCTATAGTTTTAATCAAAATTGTAGTTTTTGCTCTATTTGGATTATATAGAATAATGTGGAGATATGCTGATTTTAAAGAATTGTCTAGAATTTTTATGGCAATAGTTGTAGCAAATGTTCTAACAGGAATATTTTTGATTTCAATGAATGTAGGATTTCCGAGAAGTGTTATGGCACTTGTATTTGTAATTGATATGTTCTTTGTTACTGGTACAAGATATCTTTCAAAAGCTAGAAAAAATTTAGTTTTTTCAATCCCTGTTGAAAAACTTAAAAGAGTTTTAATAGTTGGTGCTGGAGATGCAGGGGTCTTAGTTCTTAATGAACTTAGAAAACATAAAGAATTAGGATATAAGGTTGTAGTTTTTATTGATGACGATAAAAATAAAATAGGAACAGAAATTTTAGGAATTCCAGTTGTTGGTGGAAAAGAAAAAATAATTTCAGCAATTAACGAATTTAGAATTGATGAAGTTATTTTGGCAATGCCTTCAGCAAATAGGGAAATTCAACAAGACATTTCAGATATTTGTTCAAAATTATCTATGAAGATTAAAATAATTCCTGGAATGTATGAATTAATTGATGATCAAAAATTAAATATAAGAGATCTAAGAGATGTTGAAATTGGAGATTTACTTGGACGTGATGAAGTTAAATTAGATCAAGAAGTCCTAAATGATTTCTTGAGAAATAAAACGGTCTTGGTAACAGGTGGAGGCGGTTCAATCGGCTCCGAGCTTTGTAGACAAATAGCGAAATTCAGTCCAAAAAGATTGATAATTTTAGACATCTACGAAAATAATGCCTATGAAATTCAAATGGAACTTGTAAGACATTATAAGGATTTGGATTTAGTTGTAGAAATTGAATCAATAAGAGATGCAGTAAGAATGGATATTATCTTTGGAAAATATAAACCGGATGTAGTATTTCATGCAGCTGCTCATAAACATGTTCCACTTATGGAAAACAGCTCAACTTCTGCAATTAAAAACAATGTTTTTGGAACTCTAAATGTTCTAAGAGCTTGTGATAAGCATGGGGTTTCAAGATTCGTTTTAATTTCAACAGATAAAGCTGTAAATCCGACATCTGTAATGGGAACTACAAAGAGAATTTGTGAAATTTTAGTTCAAACATTTAACGAAAAATCCAAAACAGAATTTGTTGCAGTTAGATTCGGAAATGTATTGGGCTCAAACGGATCTGTAATTCCACTTTTCATCAATCAAATAAAAGAGGGTGGACCTGTTACAGTTACTCACGAAGATATAATAAGATACTTTATGACAATTCCTGAGGCTTGCCAACTTGTATTACAAGCAGGAGCAATCGCCAAAGGGGGAGAAATCTTTATACTTGATATGGGTGAACCAGTTAAGATACTAGATTTGGCAAAGAACCTTATTAGACTTTCTGGCTATGAACCTTATAAGGACATTGACATAAAGATTACAGGACTTAGACCGGGCGAAAAACTTTATGAAGAAATACTATTAAATATGGAAAATTCAGTTGCAACTGAATATGAAAAAATATTTATAGAAAAACCTATAGTTCACGATGTAGAAGCTCTAAAAGATGGACTTGAAAGACTTGATAAAGTTAAAAACACTCTGGATAAAAAAGAAATTACAGACATCTTAAAAGATATGGTTCCGACATTTAAGCCGGACTTGTTGAATAAGTAGAATACTCCACCAAAAAGGTGGAGTTTTTTTGTGAAATCTTTTAAAAATGTATTGACAATATAGTTCTATTATTGTATAATAGTCAAAGAAAATTTGACGGAGGTAAATTTTATGACGAATTCAGTTAAAATGTCGGTTTTTAATAGCAAGAATAATTGTTTAATTGACTCTTCTGTTTTTGGTCTTAAATTTTCTCTTTTTAATAAACTTAGTAATTTAGCTAGGAATTCATTTTTTAAAAAATGTATTTCTAGCATTTTTTTTAAGTTTATAAAATTTCCTTTTATCAAAGCTGTTAAGGACTTTGTAAAGGAATTATATTCAATATTTTTCGTTAATATTTTAAATTTTAGGAAATAACTTTTAGTTATTTCCTTTTTTTGTGATTATGACAAAATGACTTAATAGGAGGGATTGTATGAAAAAATTTAGAAATTTAGTTAGTAGTGAGGACTTTTCTTGTGAAGAGTTACTTGAACTTATGGAGTTAGGAGCAGAGATTTATAATAATCCTGAAAAATTTTCAGAAAAATGTAGGGGAAAAGTTTTAGCTTCATTATTTTTTGAACCGTCAACAAGAACAAGATTGAGTTTTGAAGCGGCTATGCTTAGACTTGGTGGAAGTTGTATAACTGTTCCGGATCCAAAAGTTTCATCAGCAACTAAAGGGGAAAGCCTACAAGATACAATAAGAACAGTAGGTTGTTATTCTGATATTATAGCTATGCGTCATCCTCACGAAGGTTCTGCTGAACTTGCAAAAGAAGTAACACTTGTTCCTTTTATTAATGCAGGAGACGGAGGACATCAACATCCCACTCAAACTCTTACAGATTTACTTACAATTTCTCAATATAAGAAAACTTTGAAAAATATGACTATCGGTCTTTGTGGCGACTTAAAATTCGGAAGAACTGTTCATTCACTTGTTAAGACACTTTCAAAGTTTAAGGGAAATAAATTTATCTTTATTTCACCGGTTGAGCTCGTTATTCCAGAATATATTAAGATGTATCTAAATGATCATAATGTAGAGTTTATTGAAGTTAGAACAATAGAAGAAGTTATGGATAAACTTGATATTCTATATATGACAAGAGTTCAAAGGGAAAGATTTTTCAATGAGGCTGATTATGTAAGGCTTAAAGATACTTACATTTTAGATAATAAGAAGATGAAAACAGCAAAGGATGATATGATAATTCTTCACCCATTGCCAAGAGTAAATGAAATTGCGACAGAAGTCGATTCAGACCCTAGAGCAAAGTATTTTAATCAAGTTAAATTCGGTATGATAATCAGAATGGCATTAATCTTAAAATTATTGGAGGTAAAATAATGTTAAATATTAATAGTATTTCAAACGGAATTGTAATAGACCATATTAAACCGGGTCTTGGATATGAAATTTTTAAACTTTTAGAATTGGATAGTGCAGATTTTACAGTTGCACTTATAATGAATGCAGATTCTAAAAAATATGGCAAAAAAGACATGATAAAGATTGAAAATGTTATGGATATTGACCTTGCGATTTTAGGTTTAATCGATAAAGATTTGACTGTAAACATCATAGAAAACGAAAAAATCAAGGAAAAACTTTCAATGATTTTACCTGAAAAGGTAGAGGGTTTTATAAAATGTAAAAATCCACGTTGTATAACTTGCCACGAAAATGTTCAAAATAAATTTATATTAGTTAATAGAGAAAAGGGAATTTATAGATGTAATTACTGTGATAATTTATATTCTTGTGGAGGACATAGTGAAAAAAATAATTAAAAATGCAATTTTAGTGGATAAAGATATAAATAGAGTCGGAGAGATAAAAATTGAAGACGGCAAGATTGTAGAAATTGGCGAAAATTTGAGTTTTGATGACAGTTTTGAAATTATAGATGCAAATGGAAAGACTGTTATGCCTGCATTTGTGGATTTGCATGTGCATTTTAGAGATCCGGGTTTTACTTATAAGGAAGATTTAAAAACAGGCTCACTTTCAGCTTTAAGAGGTGGATATACAACTGTAAATACAATGGCAAACACAAAGCCTGTTTGCAGTGATTTAGAAACTTATAATGATATAATGAAGAGAGCAAAGGAATTGGATTTAGTAGATATAAATCAAATAGTTGCAGTTACTAAAAATTTTGACGGAAAAAATTTGGTTGACTATTCAAAATTTGAAAATGCAAAATTTTTATCCGATGACGGTAAGGGTGTGCTTTCCGAAACTACAATGTACAGAGCAATTTTAGAGGCGAAAAAATACGATAAAATCATAATGATACATGCAGAAAGTGAACTTTCTCCAATTGATTACAGAATAGCGGAAGACCTTATGACTTTAAGGGATGTATATCTTGCAAAGAGATTGGATGGAAGAATTCATCTTTGCCACGTCAGTACAATCGACTCTTTGGAAGCTGTAAGACGTGGGAAAAAAGAGGGAGTAAAGGTTACTTGCGAAGTAACTCCACATCATATTGCACTTTGGGATAATTCCTACAGAGTAAATCCACCGATAAGAGAAAAGGCTGATGTAGATGCTTTGATTGATGGAATTTTGGACGGAACAGTTGATGCGATTGCAACTGATCATGCACCACATACTGCAGAGGATAAGGCAAATGGAAGTCCGGGACTTGTTGGACTTGAAACTGCCTTTGCGATTTGTAATACAAAATTGGTTAAAGAGAGAAATATCGACATAAGAACTTTGTCAAAGGTAATGTCCTATGGTGGAGCTAATTTAATGGGAATTAAAAAAGGCCTTTTAAAAGAGGGATATTTTGCAGATTTGGTTATAGTTGATACTGATAAAAAAATTGTTGTAGATTCAAGTAAATTTGCATCAAAAGCGAAAAATACACCTTTTGATAAAATGGAACTTTATGGAGAAGTGCTTATGACAATTAAAGCAGGCGAAATAAAATATAAAGGAGAATTTTAATGATAGTAGATAGATTATATGAAGCGGTAAAAGAAAAGGGATTTGTTTGTGTAGGACTTGACAGCCATTTAGATTATATTCCAAATTATATTAAAGAAAAACACGAAAAAATTTCAGATATAATTTTTGAATATAATAAGACAATAATTGATGCGACAAGTGATATTGTAGCAATCTACAAACCACAAATTGCATATTATGAAGCAAACGGACTTGAAGGGCTTATTGCTTATCAAAGAACTTTAAGATATCTTAAAGAAAAAGGACTTTTAAGTATCGGAGATGTTAAAAGAGGAGATATTGCAAGTACTGCAAAGGAATATGCAAAGGCACATTTTAAAGGAGAATTTGAAGCGGATTTTATAACTCTTAATCCATATATGGGAATGGACAGTATAACACCTTATTTAGATTATTTAAAAACTGGAGAAAAGGGAGTTTTTGTCTTGCTTAGAACTTCAAACGAGGGAGCGAAGGATATTGAATGTCTTGATTACAACGGAGAAGCTCTATACTTCAAAGTTGGAGATGAACTTAAAAAATTTGCTGATGAATTGACTTCTGAATGTGGATATTCTCCTTTGGGATTTGTCGTAGGAGCAACTCATAGTGAAGAAGCTAAGAAGATAAGAGAAAGATATAAAAATATTTTCTTCTTATTACCGGGATATGGGGCACAAGGTGCAAAAGCAGAAGACATAAGAACTTATTTGAATGACTTTAATGGTGGAGTTGTAAACTCTTCAAGAGGAATTATAAAATACTATCAAAAATTTGAAGACGGCGAAGAAAGATTTGCTCATTATACAAGAGAATCCGTTTTGAATATGAGGAAGGATATTTATGGAGAATAAATCATACGAAAAAGTTGAAATAATTTTAAATGAAAAAATTTCCGAAGGCATTTACAAAATGGATGTCAAGGGGGAATTTAAAGCTAAAGTTGGTCAATTTTATATGGTTAAATGCTTTGAGGACGGGACTATGCTTCCCCGTCCGATAAGCATCTGCGATATGGAGGACAATAAATTAACTTTTCTTTATGCAGTTGTGGGAAAAGGGACAAAGATTATGTCTGAAAAGAAAGTAGGAGACAACATAGAAATTTTAGGACCACTTGGTAACGGATTTCCGATTGATGAATATAAGGGTAAAAAAGTCGCACTTGTTGCAGGGGGAATTGGAATTGCACCAATGCTATATCTTGCAAAGAAATTGGAAGCCGATGTCGATTTATATGCAGGCTTTAGAGATGAAATATATTTTACTGAAGAGTTTAAGGAATTTACAAAAAATACATATATCGCAACAAATACGGGAAGTATAGGACATAAGGGATTCATAACTGAAATAATAAAAGATGATTATGATGTAATTTATTGTTGTGGTCCAAATCCTATGATGAATTCAGTAAAAAATTTAGGATTTGACATACCTGTCTATGTTTCTTTAGAGAGTAGAATGGGTTGTGGAATTGGGGCTTGTCTAGCTTGTAGTTGTAAAACTAAAAATGGAATGAAAAGAATTTGTAAGGAAGGGCCTGTATTTGAAGTTAAGGAGGTGAATTTTTAATGTTGGAAGTAGATATTTGTGGAGTTAAATTTAAAAACCCCGTTATCGGAGCGTCAGGAACTTTCGGTTTCGGTAGAGAATATGCAGAATATATCGACTTAAATAGACTTGGCGGTATTTCTACAAAGGGACTTACTTTTGCAGGTAAAGACGGAAATACGGGAATTAGAATTTACGAAACACCTGCAGGGATAATGAACAGTATCGGACTTCAAAATCCTTCAGTACCGACTTTTATTGAAGAAGATTTACCTTTTATGGAAAGTTTTGATACACAGATTTTAGCAAACATTGGAGGTTCACAATTAGAGGATTATTTAAAATCAGTTGAACTTATTAATAAGACAAATATAAAAATAATTGAATTAAATATTTCATGTCCGAATGTAAAATCAGGCGGAATGGCTTTTGGAATAAAATGTGATATTGCAGAGAGAATCGTAAGAAAAGTTAGAGAAAATACGGATAAAGTCCTTATGGTAAAATTATCTCCAAATGCTGAAAATATAAAAGAAATGGCAAAAACTTGTGTTGAAGCGGGAGCGGATTGCCTTTCACTTGTAAATACATTTAATGCTTTGGCGATAGATATTTATAATAGAAAAGCAGTTTTCGACAATGTAACTGCGGGACTTTCAGGTGCTTGTATAAAACCTATAGCTTTAAGAATGGTAAGAGATGTTGCTTCGGTTGTAGATGTTCCGATTATCGGAATGGGCGGAATAATGAATTGGCAAGATGCAATTGAATTTATTATGGCAGGATCAACCGCAATTCAAGTTGGAACGGCAAACTTTATCAATCCGAGAGTAATGATTGAGATAATTGAAGGAATGGAAAAATTCTGTAAAGAACAAAATATAAAAAATTTAGAAGAAATTAGAGGAATTATTTAGGAGGAAATTATGGATCAAAGAGTATTGGAATTATTAAAAGAAAGTGAAGCATTATTAGAAGGACATTTCTTATTATCATCAGGAAAACATAGCGACAAATATGTTCAATGTGCAAAACTTTTGATGTATCCAGAAAAAGCTGAAGAAGTTTGTAAGGTAATTAAGAAAAAACTTGAAGATGCAAATGTAAAAGTTGATGCAGTAGTTGGACCTGCAATGGGTGGAATTGTAATTGCCTACGAATTGGGAAGAGCCTTGGGAGTAAGAGCGATGTTCACAGAAAGAGAAAATGAAATGATGACTTTAAGAAGAGGATTTTTCATAAATGAGGGAGAAAATGTGCTTGTAGTTGAAGATGTTGTTACAACAGGAAAATCATCATTGGAAACAATAAAAGTACTAAAAGAACATGGAGCAAATGTTGTTGGAATTGCTTCAATAGTTGATAGGACAAATGGAAAATCTAACATAGAATATCCACTTTTCCCAGCGATTTCCTTAAATGTTCAAGCTTTTGAAAAAGATGATTGTCCACTTTGTAAAGAGGGAAAAATTGAACTTGTAAAACCGGGAAGCAGAAAAAAATTTTAAGCTATAAGAACCCCACCCTTCCACGATGCTTTGCATCGGGTGGGTACCCGGGAACCTTGTTGC
>NZ_CAURDT010000014.1:0-4950 GCF_963524015.1 uncultured Parvimonas sp.
TAATTATTTATTATAGTATAATTCTTGCTTTTTTTCAACCTAAAAATTTAAAACACCTCCAAAATCAAATAACATTTAAATATGTATTGTATAATCAAATGCAACAAAAAATGTATAATGAGGTTTAATATAAAAAAATCAAATATAAAATTGTTTTTATTACTAATAATAAAGTTACATTCCTCTTTCAATAATTAGTATTCTATTCCACCCCTAAAGCTTTAAATACAGCATCTTCAGCTGTAGAATAAAAAATCAAGTTAAATGCACCTATTAAATCTGGTGGTACCATCGCCAAATCAGTAGCCGAAGTCATTGGCAACAATACTTTTTTTGCCCCTGAATCTAAACATACTTGTAATACATTTGCTAGTTCACTTACTTTTATTATTGTTCCACCGATACTCAAATCTCCTAAAATTACCGCACTTGAAATAATAGGTTTATTTAATGCAGCTGAACAAATAGCGATGTATGTAGACAAAGTTAAATTTGAAGTCATTCCAATGCCTTTTAAGTCTTGATAATTTACAACATAATCATTATTTTTTGTGCTAATTTCTCTACTTATTAATTTCCCATTAGCTCTTAAGTATTTAAATGCCATTTCAGCTGATTCCTTTGCTTCACGATTATTTCCTAATCCTGCTTTTTCAAATTTTCCTGTTCCTTTTGTCATCTGAGTCTCAATTTTAAACAATCCAATCATTCCACTTTTTATACTTGAAACCGTATACAAATGACCTGGTTTCCCAATACCTTCTGGAATTAAACTTCCACTACTTTGCTCCGGAACAGGAACATATTCTTCATTAAATTTTTCATTATCGATATACGAAAAATTTACGTCATAAAATTCCATCCCACCTATTTTTTTTAGTTGCTCTTTAACTCTTCTTCTCATTTCTAGTGAAAATCTTAATATCTTTTCAATTTTTTCTTTTGTAAATTTTCCATGTGGATAAATTATTTTTACCATTCCAGAAACAGTTTTTTTGACTGCAATCACATCTCTTTGATTTAATTGATTTCCTAATTTAAAATACTTATCATACGCATCTGCATAAGAAATTTTACGTAATTCTCTCATAATTTCCGCATAATAATCTGTTATAAAGCCATAGTCATCAGTAAAAAACTCTGGTCTATATTTAGGAATTTCCCAACCAGGTAAATAACAGTGCATTCTATCTAAGAATGCCGTATCTCTTCCCATTACATGAGGAAATGGTTCAAATAAATTAGAAGTTTTTAAAACAACATCTACACTCTGATTAATATTTCCTATAAAAGCCATTCCAGCACTTGCATTTTTTTGTTCTTTCCCTCGTGCAAACGAACCTGATGCCATATAATCTTTCATAATTTGGACTCCATCTTGATCCTTAAACTTCATTCCTGCCACCTCATCAAAGGCTACACAGTCCCAAAGTCCTACGAGTCCCATTGTTCCTCTTCCCATATTATAAAAAAGATTTGCTACACTTGTTTGACCTCCTGATACAAGTATACTGTTCGGGCTTATTTCTTTATAAATATGTGATTTCCCAGTTCCACGAGGCCCTAGCTCACAAAAATTATAATTATTTTCTAACAATGGTATCAATCTTGACAAATGAAGCCATTTAACTCTTTCGTCAAATTTACTAGATTCCATTCCTGTACTTCTTAAAACAATATCTATCCACTCTTCATCTGTAAATTTTTCTCTTAAATCTTTAAACTCTTCAAAATCAATTTCTGGCATTTGTACAGGTGTTAATTTTTTTATAATTACAGGATTTCCTTTTTTATCGTCTTCATCATAATAATATTCCAACTGAATAATACACCAAATACCTCCTCCTAACAATCTCTCGTATTTAGAAGGATAAACATCTGATATTGGAACACCTTTTAACGATAAATTAGAAAATTCAGCTTCATGTCTATTCTCCTTAAAATTTAACTTTACAGTAACCTTGTCAATTATTGTATAAGATCCATTTTCTCTTAATTTTGATTTTATTCTTTCGGCTTCATCAGGTCTTACATAATTTTGTGCCAAGATTCTTTTTACTGTTTTCATTCCTTCTTCTATATCTTCTTCATTTTCTGAAGAACAATACATTCCCAATAAATATTCAAGCACATATATAGGAACATTTGCCCCTTCCCTTATTTTTTTTGTCAAATCTTTTCTAACGATTTTTCCAGAAAAATATTTATTTAACTTTTCACTTAATGTTTCTCTATCTTTGTCATTATTAGCCTCTTTTAAACAATCATTATCCTCAAAAGTTTGACAATAATCTTTATTCACTTTTTCCTCCTTTAATATCTCTTGTTTCAAATAAAAAAATTATTTATCAAAATCCAAAATCATCTGAAAATAATATATCTATTATTATTTTTTTCCTTTCTTCAATTTTGGTTTCTATGTTTTTTACGACTAAATAATAATCTTCATCTTTTTTATATTTTTTATTTATTAAAGTAAATCTTAGTTTTTTTATTCTTTTTACAGTTTCAGTTTCTTCACTATTTGCTTTATAATTTTCTATATTTGAAATTATACTCTCATTACTATCAATAAAATATATTTCAAATTCTGTAGGTTTTATAATATCTGTTACAGCACTTTTTTGAAGAAAATCAAGCGAGATTTTCAAATTAGTTATTTTGTTAATTTCTGATATTAAACCAACTTTTACCAATTCCGTGTCTACTGATCCTTTTGCAGTTTTTACTTTTATAACTGGAACAATTAATTCTTGTAACGAAATTCCACCATGATAATAATTTTGTCCACCACCACTAACCTTAAATACACTAGAAGTATTCGGTGAAATTACTTTTAAATTTTCATTTTTATTATTTAAAACATCTGACATGTTTATTTCATTTGTACCAATTTCGCCATATTCATTTTCCGTTACTATGTATCTCCTATTCACAACATCATTTTTACTAGAAAAGTTTTCTATTTTATCACTTTCATCTATTTTTCTTCTTTTGTAAATAAATCCGTGATCTGCTGTTACTATTATATTATTAATAGATTCCACTCTAAGTTTTTTTATCAAATTCATAATTTCTTCTATCGCTTTTTGACACGCCTCAAACACTTCATTTTCAGTATTTGCCTTATCTCCTATCGAATCAATTTGATTATGATAAATATAAAGTTTTTTCTTATTTCTAAATACCTCTCTTAATTCATTTTTTGAACATCTAAACACTTCATCAAAATCTAAAGCTACTGCATTTTCATCATAACTTTTTAAAATCTTTTCTCTTTTTACTCTGTCGTGACAAGCTTTTCCATCAATAAGTACTGAAAAATCACCATTTTCGACTTCTATTTCTATTTTGTCATGCGGAAGCAATGCTGCCATACCTAATTTTGTGACAGAAGGTATAATCCCTAACTGATATTCTATTTCAGCATCTACAGTTTCATCTCTACTCATCTTATAAAATAATTCTCTCCCCGTTTCATACCTCAAAGCATCAGAAATTATTACTACAATTCTATTTTTATTAATTTCAACATAATTTTTGTAGAAATCCTTTTGTAAATTTATTTTCTTAGGAAGCTCTCTATAATTAAGTAGGTCATTAAATTTTATATTTGCAGGATTTAAAAATTTATCAGTATATTTGGTTTCTAATAATTCTAACAACCTACTATACTTTTCACTATTTTCTGTTAATTGATCATAGTAATAACAAAATTTTCTATAATATGTATCAATCATATAATCTTTTTGAACATATTTTTCTATTATTTCTAATAAATCACTACAAGTTTCAAAATTTATATTTTTTATTCCTTTGTAAGCATATTCCAATATTTTATACTCTATCTTTAATTTTGAATTATCAATATTTTTCTCTCTTCGTAATTCTATTATCTCTTCTATAGATTTATCTTGCAACTTTGCTGAAAAATTCTCATCAACAATTCTTTCAACTATCCATTTCGTTATTTTTTCATCAGGAAAATCAAATATATCAAGTTCCAAAAGATATTCAGGTAAAATATTTTTAAAATATTTATTTCCATCTATAATAGAATAAACTTCTGAAACAAGATTTTTAAAAATTTCTCTATATTCAGAAATCTGTCGCAATCTATTTAAAAATACCATAACGGTACTTCTTACACTTAGTTCCTTAAATCTAACAGGAATTTCTTTTGTTATTTTTTCAGAAGCATAAGTTAAAAATATTCCAATAAGTAACTTAGTTAAACTCGGATCATCATCAACATATCCAAATTTTAATCTACATAATTCCCAAAACTTCTCTTCAAGATTATATTTATTAAACTCTACAAGATATCTACTTTCTTTTCTGTTTTTATCAGTAATTAAAATTCTTACTACATCATCAAACCCCTCAAATATTTCAGCTTTTGAATTAGTAATAACTCTCATCATTATAATTTCAATATCTTCTTTTTTACTAACTCTCTTCTCTTCTACCAATTTTTCAAATTTTTCTCTTCGATCTTTTGCTGCAAAAAACTTTCTATGTCTTTCCATAACTTCTTTAAACTCATCATTTAAATTTAAATTTTGAGCTATTATTGAAATTGGATCTGGTGAAAATAATTTCGAATACATTATAGTATCAGCAAGATGATTATCCCTGTCTTCACTTCTCTTAAAAGGAGCATAAATCAAATAATTACTCTCCTTATCCTCTCTTTCAAGAAGTAATTTTGTCTTAAATAACTCATCTTGTTTCAATCTCAATAACTTAACATTTTCCAATTTCAACTCTTCTATCTCTGACAGAAATTCTTGCTTTTCATCATACCAAAAAACAATTCTTCTTCCTTCTTTCTTAAATTCACTATTAAGTACTTTTGTAATTTGTTCTAAATTCAATTTTCTCACTCCATGATTTTCTATATTTTTAAATAAAAAAGCCTCATTTATTTCTTTTTAAATAAAAGAGACT
>NZ_CAURDT010000015.1:0-3392 GCF_963524015.1 uncultured Parvimonas sp.
TTATTTCTTTTTCTTTTAATCCTTCCATCATAGTTTTATTTTCATTTTCAATATTTACATTGGAACAAGATAAAAATAAAATAAATGAAAGAAAAATTAAGTTATTTCGTATTTTCATTTTATTCCTCCAAAAATGACCAATCGGTCAGTTGTTTTACTCTTATATTATAATATATTCTGTGCAATAAAAAAAGGAAAAAATCAAAATTTTTCCTTTTTAACTTTTCAATTATTTAATTAATTCCAGAACAGATCCAATATCTTCATCTATACAAATACTTCTATCTTCTATTTCTTGTGGACAAAATACTTCACCATAATTAATACATGCATATATAGATTTTTCATTTATCATTGTCATCTGCCAAAAAGGATATTTTATAATCATTGGAGTATTTGCTCCAACTCCAAGTTCTAAGAATAAAATATGTTTATTTTTATTTTCTTCAAGAAAATTATAATATGCTTCAGAGGCTTTATGCCATCCTTCATCTTCTACAAAAGAGTCATCTATTCTAAGATTTGTTGTCATATCTGAATTATCATCAGGACATTTAGGAATGAGAGCAGTTGGAATTTGCATAGAGATTTCTTTGTTATCAGGAACAATAAATACTCCATTTTTATCTTTGATAAATCCTTGGGCTTCCATTGCTTTCATAACCCAATTTTCATTATCAAAGGTTTTTTGAGTTTTTGGATTAATACTTTGAAATAAACCATAATCTCCTTGAGTATAAAATAATCTATTTTTATCAAAGCCTGCTCTTTGAAATTGATGATCTACATTTGTTGTGATAACAAAATAATTTTTATCTTTTAAAAGAGAAAGGAGATTTCTATAAACAGGCTTTGGAGGGGCTATATATCTATTGAAATAAATCTGTCTTGCCCACCATGCCCATTTAGTTTCGTTATTGGGAAAAGGGTAAAATCCACCAGAATAAATATCTTTTATTCCATATTTTTCAGCAAAATCAAAGAAATACTTTTCAAATCTATTTCCACTATATGTTAAACCAGCAGATGTTGATAAACCTGCACCAGCACCTATTATAATAGTATCAGCATTTTGAATTTCATTTTTTAATCTTTTAAGTTGCACTTCTTTTTTACCTTTTCCAATAGATATATTACCACTCAAATTTCTCACAATATTTAAGCCTTTTTGAATTGTCTCTCTATATCCATTTTTATTATAATAATTCTTCATAATATCTCCTATCTTCATCTTTGAATACATTAAAGATAATTCTTTCCATTGAATTAGGATGTTTTAAAGACCATTCTAATACTGTATTCACAGCAATTTCTGCTGCTCTCTTATTTGGAAAATGAAACTCACCTGTTGATATACAACAAAATGCTAGACTTTTTATACCATTTTCCAAACAGATATTTAATGTATTTTTATAACAATCTTCTAAATTTTTTTCTAATTCAGGACTAAGTCTATTCATAACTATTGGTCCAACAATATGGATTACCTTTTTTGCAGGAAGATTATATGCATTTGTAATCATAGGAATAGCTGTAGTCTGTACATAATCATTTCCATATTTTTCTTTTAATTTTTTCATTTGATTATAACATTCTTCTCTAAGTTGTACTCCCGCAAAAGTATGAATTTGATTGTCTATACAAGTATGCATAGGAACAAAACATCCTAACATTTTAGAATTTGCTGCATTGACAATTGCATCTACTTCAAGTCTTGTTATATCTCCTTGCCAAATAGATAAATTATCTTTAATTATAGGAATATCTGATAATTTTACAATTCCTTTTTCCTTAGCACAAGTAGATAGGTATTCATCTTGCACTTTTATAACTTCTTCTGGCATTTTTTTTGGCATACGAATGTTCATAAGAGAGCGTAAAATACGCTTTTTTTCTATTATATTATCTGGAATTTCTATGTTTTTATAACTAGTAGAATCAGCTTTGAATTTTTCTAAGAGATAATCTAATTTTTCTTCTTGAGTTCTATTCATAATTTTACCTTCTTTCAACTGCTCCAATTGGACAGACTCTAAAACAATTTCCACAGTGCAGACAATGATTTTGCTCAATTACATAGGGTATGCTATCAATGATGATACAATTTTGAGGACAAACTTCAATACACTTATTACATCCAATGCAACTATCTGTAATAAAATATCCATTTGTTTCTTGGCTGGCATTTCCAAAAACAAAGTTTTCTCTTTCTATAGGCTTCTTTGATAAATCGAACCATTCTCCATTTCCTTCATAGATTTGAAATACTGTTAAAGCTTGTCTTGATTCAATAGTTGGATATATCTCGTACATATACTTATTTTTTTCAAATAATTTAGGAATGTTTTCATATCCAAGTTCTTTAACTTTTCCTCTAATAGATACTGCCACTCTTGACATTGTATCTTCACCCTTCATTGCTGTAAATGCAAGAAAATTTTTGTCTTTTAGTCTGTCATAAAAATTTTTACCTTTTGCTGTCAAAAAATATAAACTGTTATCATCTGAATCCATCATATCTATAGCTGCGGTAACTGGAAGTCCATCTTTATCTACAGTAGCAACTATAACTGTATGAATTTCATTTACTATATAACTTAAATAGTCTCTCGTTTCCATTATAATCTCTCCTAAATTATATTTTATTTTTTCAAAAGTTCTTGCATTCCAATTCTTAAATCATCTAGTGTATATTTTTTCATTTCATTTTCCATTGCAAGCTGAATAGTTTTTAGTTTATCATCAAGTAAAGCATGTATATTTTTTCCCACAGGACATTGAGGGTTAGGGCTACTATGAAAATTAAATAAGTCTCCATTTTCCACAGGTTCTATTGCTTGATAGACATCATAAAAACTTATCTCTTTTAAAGGTCTTGTAGGTAATATACCTCCTGTTCCTCTTGCTACTGTAATTAAGCCTGCATTTTTTAGTTGTGTAAGAATTTTCCGAATGATAACAGGATTAGTATTTATACTTCCTGCAAGAAACTCACTTGTAATTTTATATTCATCCTTAAATGTGTCCACACAAGTAAAAATATGTAAGGCTATAGTAAATCTGCTTGATATTTGCATAGTATAATTCTCCTATTATCAAAAGTTAAATTAAAATTTTCCATTTTGATTTTGCCAAGTTGATTTATCTGCTAATGTTTCCATAACATCCCAGTGTTCTGCAATTTTTCCATTTTCAACACGGAATAAGTCATAAAATGTTGTTGCTGCTCCTGCAAAACTTCCTTCACTAACTGCAAGTGCATAATCTCCATCTGCAAGAACAAAATGGGTTTTATTGTATATCATTTGTATTCCTTGTTTTGCCATTGCTTCTAAAGCAGCTCCAAGCCCTGAGACACCGTCTGCAATTGCAACATTGTGTTGAATATAGTT
>NZ_CAURDT010000016.1:0-2930 GCF_963524015.1 uncultured Parvimonas sp.
TTAAATTTTAAAATTTTATTATTAGCACCTCTTTATCGAAATATTTTTATAAAACATTTTTGAATTTTATTACAAGTATAACCTATATTCTCATAAAATTTATGTGCTTCTGAACGATGAGAAGCCGAATTTAATCTAATAAAATTAATATTATTATTTAAAGCATACTCTTCAACAAAAACCATCAGTTTTTTTCCTATACCCTTGCCTTGAAAATTGGAATTTACTGCTAATCCTAATATATTTAATCCAATATCACTATATAAACTTTCATACATCTCTGCATGAACAAAACCAACAACCTTACTTGTTTCTTTATCTTCATATACTGCGATAATATGATGTTCATAATCAATAGATAATTTTTCAATTTGTGTCTTGACAGTCTTAATATCAACATTATATCCTAACTCATCTTTACAAATTTCTTGTATATCCTTCGCATCTAGTATATTAATCTCTCTTATCACACTTTTACCTCTATAACTTCTAATTTTTCATATTTGCTTTTTTCTATAATAAATACTTCAACCTTAGTATTATTTTATATACATTTATTTAGAAAAATCCGTTATCAGCATTTCCATTTCAATTTTATCTTCAAGCTCAACATCCATAATGTATCCCCATAGTATATTTGTTTGGTCTGCTCCAAATTTTTCATTTATAATCATAGTTACTTCCTGTAAATCCGTTAATCCAATGTCTGGTCCTGCTGTAATGCTTAACAGTATCTTTCTCGCTTTTGGAATATTTTTTGTAAAAGGACTGTTTATTATTTGTTCTGTAGCAAGTTTTACCTTATTCTGTCCTTCACCTTTACCAAATGCTATTACACCTTCTCCTGAATTTCCTAGCATTATTTTTACATCATCAAAATCAAGATTCACTATCCCTTGTTTTTTTATTAGATTTGTTATAAATTCTACATTTTTTATAAAAATTTCATCTCTTTTTTCAAATAATTTATCAAAAGTTGCACTAGAATCTGCTTCCACTAATTTTTTAAGAGGCAAAACTATAACAGTATCAGAAACTTCTTCTAATTTCTTGATTTCTTCAGTTCCTCCATTTGAATTAATTGATGTAGCAACTACAACTACTGTCAATATTCCCATTGTTTTTGCAACTTCTGAAACAACACAGGCTATCTCGTTATTCTTCTTTTCCGACATTTCTGTCAAAATAAATACTAAATCAGTATTTTTCAATACACCCTGCACTTTTTCACTTAAATCCTCAGAAGCCAATATTTTTGATCCTACATTCAGTTTATCCAAATTTCCTTGATTTGTATCAATTTCCACAAATTCAACTTCCGCAATCTCTTTTTTCATCATCTTATTCAATACATCATTTCCCACTGTACCAATTCCAATAACTTTTATTCCAACACCGTCCATATTTTTCTCCTTTATATATAAAGTTTTCTTTTTCCAGATTTTAACATATTTTTACCAAATATATTCTATATATATTTCTACAGAGAATTCCTCCCACCTACCCATCTATGAAAAAGATATATTTTATTTAAGGGATGGAATGGAGGATGGACGTAAAAAAATAAAATCATATAAATCTTGTTTAGAAGAATTGAGAGAAAGTACAGGATATAACGAACACATGAAGCTAGGTAATAAGATTGTTGCTAAAACCTTTGATGAAATAATAAAAGTTTTAGCTGATGTTATGGTATCGAATGCAGAAGATACAGTCACAATAAATCAAACAAAATTACCAGCATATGTTGTTCAAGAGAGATTTAGAGAATTAGATTCTTTGCATATGGAGTATCTTGTAAATGCTTTATCAGAGAACGAATCGAAAATAAGAAATGTAAGAGCTTTTATTTTAACGGCAGCATATAATGCGCCAAGCAATATGGATGCCTATTATACAGCACTTGTTAGTTATGATATGAGGGTAGGAGGTTACTGATGATAAATGAAGAAATTTCTAATAGAGTAGTTAACATTGAAGTTAATGTATTAAAGGCAACTTATCAAGAAATCTTAAGCCAAGTAAAGAAGTTACAACAGAGATCAAAACAACATGGTGGCTTAGATAAACTTATCAAGGCTGAGGGAAATGAAGTCAAACTCAAAGATATGGTTAAGAAAGGTCAGCTTGAAGAAATCAATGTTAAAGATGGTGAATTAAAAGAACTAAAAAAAGAATTGAATAAACATGGTGTTAAATTCTCAGTGATGAAAGATAAGGAGACTGGGACACATTCAGTATTCTTCCAAGCAAAAGATACAAAAGTTATGAATAAAGCTTTTCAAAATGTGCTTTCAAATATTGAAAAGAAAGCGAAAAATAAGGAGTCAATTCATAAAAACATAGAGAAATTTAAAGAGATGGCTAAGAATACTATTTCTAGAGATAAAGTCAAGAATAAACAAAAGGAGCAGGGCCTATGATAGATAAGATACTAAAGGACATCAAAGGCTTATTTAAGGTGCAAGATAAGGCAAAGTTTTTCAAGCAGAACATTCCCTATCTTGCATTTTTCTATGTTGGTAATATTTTTTCTCACCATGTAAGAGCATATACTGGTGGCGATGTGATAGACAAAATCTTTCAGGGAATATTAGAGCTTAACACCATGAGCTTTATTCCGAGTATTCATCCAACTGATATTTTAATGGGCGTGGGAGTAGCTGCTTTAATTAAGTTTGTTGTCTATACCAAAGGTAAAAATGCAAAAAAGTTTAGGCAAGGTAAAGAGTATGGATCAGCAAGATGGGGAACGACAAAAGATATTTAGAGTGGTTTATAATAAAGTAATGAATGGACATATTCCCAAATACGAGGCTTCCTTAAAATATTAAATTTTATCCATACTGACCACTCAAGCCATGTGGAGACGGTAGTATTATTGTCAAGAAAATAGAATAACAAGCTATAAAACTGTCGAAATAGGTGGC